>JAMQPJ010000312.1 GCA_023717585.1 Thermoanaerobaculia bacterium | reverse complement strand
GCCGGGGAGTCTTTCGCCGCGGCAGGGACGGGCGATACGAGATCGTCCCGAGGATCCGCTGAATGAGGCCGCTCTTCGAAGACCTCCTGACGGAGGAGCAGCAGGCGCTGGCCGAGACGGTCCGCTGCTTCGTGAAGGACGAGCTGAAGCCATACCTCGCTTCCTCCCCTGACGACGAATTCCCGCGACTGCTCTTCGCTCGCCTCTGCGCGATGGGACTCGGCGGCATCCCGTTCCCGGCCGAATACGGCGGGGGAGGCGCGGACTACGCGACGTACGCTCTCGTCCTCGAGGAGCTGGCCGTCGCGGGCGGCGCGCTCGCGGGCACGCTTTCGGTCCACGGCCTGCCGCAGCTCATCCTGAACCGGTTCGGAACGGAAGAGCAGAAGCGCCGGTACCTGCCGCGCCTCGCCGGCGGCGAGCTGCTCGGGGCCTTCGCCCTGACCGAGCCCGAGACGGGCTCCGACGCCGCGGCGATCGCGACGCGCGCGGCGGCCGACCCAGACGGCTTCCTGATCAGCGGGAGCAAGGCCTGGATCACGCACTCGACCGTGGCGGATCTCTTCGTCGTCTTCGCTCGCACTGGGGAGAAGGAGATTTCCGCGTTCCTCGTCGAGAAAACCGCGTCGGGCCTCACGCCCCTTCCGCCGGAGAGGAAGATGGGGCTCCGGCGCTCTCCCACCGGCGGACTCTCCCTCGACGGCGTGCGCGTGCCGAAAGGGGCGCTCGTGGGCAGGCCGGGCGACGGCCTTGGAATCGCGCTGACCGCCCTCGACTCGGGGCGCATCACGATCGGCGCCCTCGCGGTCGGTCTCTGCCGCGGGGCTCTCGAAGCCGCGCTGGGCTACGTCCGGACGCGAAAGGCCTTCGGCCGCCCGCTGGAGAAGAACGACGTCGTGAGGGCGCGCCTCGCGGAGATGGCCGCCCGAACGGAAGCGGCGGCCGCGCTCGTGCGCGAGGCCGCGCGACTCCGCGACTCGGGCCGGCCGTTCTCGGCCGCAGCCGCGGCGGCGAAGCTCGTCGCCACCGACACGGCTCTCTTCGTGACTGCCGAGGCTGTCCAGCTCTGCGGGGCGACAGGCGTTTCCGGGGAGTTCCCCGCCATCCACTTCTTCAACGACGCCAAGATCGCGCAGATCGTCGAGGGCGCGAACGACGTGCAACGGATGGTCCTCGCGCGGGCGCTCCTGAGCTGAAGGGCCTGTCCGGGAAGCAACGCGAAGCCGCGTCGTGGGCCGGCTCCGTGATATTCGCCTCCTGGCAAAAATTCGTGCCTGTAATTTTGACTGATAGCTAAAAAGACGGTAGGCTCACCCAATGGCCTCTCGCCCGCGCTATCTTGCCGGCCAGCTTCGAAAGGACCTCGCCAGGAAAATGGTCTTCGTCGCCGGACCGCGTCAGGTCGGCAAGACGACGCTCGCCCTGGGCCTTCCCGGCGCGAGGCAGGCCTGCCTGAACTGGGACGTCGCCGAGCACCGCGAGCGAATCCTGAGGCGGGAGCTGCCGCCCGGCGGCTTCTGGCTCTTCGACGAGATCCACAAGTACCGGCGCTGGCGCAATTACCTGAAGGGCATCTACGACGGCCGGCCTCGCGGGCAGCGGATCATGGTCACGGGCAGCGGCCGGCTCGACCTCTATCGGTTCGGGGGCGATTCCCTTCAGGGGCGGTATCACCTGCTTCGGCTTCACCCTTTCTCCGCCGCGGAGCTCCGTCTCGAGACGGCAGACGATCTGCGCGGGCTTCTGCGGCTGGGAGGATTCCCCGAGCCCTATCTCTCGGGCAGCGAAGTCGAGGCGCGCCGATGGTCGCGCCAGCATCGGACGCTGCTGGTGCGCGAAGACGTCGTCTCGCTGGAGCGGATCCAGGATCTGGGGCACCTGGAGCTGCTCATCCTGCGCCTGCCGGAGCTCGTCGGCTCGCCGTTGTCGATCAACGCCCTGCGCGAGGATCTCCAGGTGAGCCACAAGGCCGTGTCGAGCTGGCTGGCCGCCCTCGAGCGCCTCTACGCCGTGTTCCGGCTGGCGCCGCTCGGCGCGCCTCGGATCCGGGCGGTCAAGAAAGAGCAGAAGCACTATCACTTCGACTGGTCCGTCGTGCCCTCGGATCCGGCGCGGTTCGAGAACCTGGCGGCCTGCCACCTGCTCAAGTGGGTGCACTTCGAGCAGGACGCTCGCGGGCGAGACCTCGAGCTGCGCTATTTCCGCGACGTCGAAGGCCGGGAGGTTGACTTCGTCGTCGTCGAGGGCCGGGAGCCCCGACTGCTCGTGGAATGCAAGTGGGCCGACACTGAAGTTGACCGGAGCCTGCGCTATCTGAAGGCGCGCTTCCCGGACGCGGAGGCGTGGCAGATCTCGGCCACCGGCAGGAAAGACTTCGTCAGCCCCGAAGGCATTCGCGTGGCGCCGGCCCTGAAGCTGCTCCGCAGCCTCATCTGACTTCAGCGCGACCGGCCCTTCGTCGAACCCTCACATACAATCCCTGTACGTGCCCATGACACTCGCCGCGGGACAGAAACTTGGCCCTTACGAGATCCTCGCCCCTCTCGGCGTCGGAGGGATGGGCGAGGTGTATCGCGCCCGAGACTCCCGGCTACGGCGCGAGGTCGCGATCAAGGTACTTCCCCCGGAGCTTGCCGCCGATCCCGACCGTAACCAGCGTTTCGAGCAGGAGGCGCGCGCGGCTTCCGGATTGAATCACCACAACATCGTCACGATCCACGACATCGGGTCCTCCGACTCCACGGTCTTCATTGCCATGGAGCTCGTCGACGGGAAGACTCTGCGGGAGGTCCTGCAGGCCGGTGCGCTGCCAACCAGACGTCTGCTCGACATCGCCGGCCAGGTTGCCGACGGGCTCGCCAAGGCGCATTCCGCCGGGATCGTCCACCGGGACATGAAGCCCGAAAACGTCATGATCTCGAAGGACGGCGTCGTCAAGATCCTCGACTTCGGCCTCGCGAAGCTCCTGAAGAACCAGCCCGAGGAAGGCACCGACATCCCGACGGCGACGCGCGCCGGCACCGTGATGGGAACGGTCGGGTACATGTCCCCGGAACAGGCCAGCGGAAAGCCGGTCGACTTCCGGTCGGACCAGTTCTCTCTCGGGTCGATCCTCTACGAGATGGCGACGGGCAAGCGCGCGTTCGAGCGCGGGACGACAGCGGAGACCCTCACGGCGATCATCCGCGAGGAGGCCGAGCCCGTCGAGAAACTGAACGTGAGCGTCCCCGGGCCTTTCCGTTGGCTCGTTGAACGGTGCCTGCAGAAGGACCCGGAAGAGCGCTACGCCTCGACGCGCGATCTCGCCCGCGACCTGAAGAGCATCCGCGAGCACCTGTCCGATGCGTCCGTCGCCGTGTCCGGAGAAGTTTCGGGCCGCGCGGGAAAGGCGCCGCCGGCCCTTCGGCGGCGTTGGACGCGGGTAGCGATTCTCGCGGCGGCCCTGCTCGCGGCTCTCGCAGCCGGGGCGCTGCTCCAGAAGCGCTTCGCGCGAACCGCGCCGCCCTCCTACCAGCAGATCACCTTCGGCAGCGGCACGATCCGTACGGCGCGCTTCGCTCCGGACGGGCAGACGATCGTCTTCAGCGCCGGCTGGGACGGCAGCCCGCTCAAGCTCTTCCTCAAGCACCCGTCCAGTCCCGACTCGCTGCCCCTCGCGCTCCCGAGCGCCAACCTCCTCGGGATCTCGCCCTCGGGAGAGATGGCCATCGCGGTTGACTGCCGGTCGAACCACCCGGGCGTCTGTGCCGGGACGCTGGCGCGCGCCGCGCTGACCGGGGGCTCTCCCCGGGACGTGGCGGAGGGAATCCAGGAGGTCGACTGGGCGCCGGATGGGACGGCGATGCTCGTCGTGCGCGACCTCGGCGGGAAGGCCCGGATCGAGTTCCCGATGGGCAAGGTCCTCTACGAGACCTCGGGACACGTCAGCTACGCGCGCCTGTCTCCGAAGGGCGACCGGATCGCCTTCCTCGATCACCCGTTTTCGCTCGACGACGCGGGGACGGTCGCGGTCATCGACCTCGCGGGGAAGAAGACGAAGCTGACGGGCCAGTGGGCGAGCGAGCACGGGCTCGCGTGGGCCGCCTCCGGTCGCGAAGTCTGGTTCACGGCGACGGAAGCCGGCGCGAACCGCTCGCTCTACGCGGTGACGCTTTCGGGACAGCTGCGCGTCGTGACGCGCGTGCCCGGCGGCCTGAAGCTCCACGACGTCGCGAAGAGCGGGAAGGTGCTTCTGACGCGCGAGAGTCCGCGCGTCGGGATCCTCGGCATGCTCCAGGGTGACGCGCGGGAGCACGACATGTCGTTCCTCGACTACTCGTTCGCGGCGGACCTCTCGGCCGACGCGCGACTGCTCCTCTTCGACGAGGAGGGGGAGGCGGGAGGCGCGAACTACACCGTCTATCTGCGCAAGTCCGACCACTCTCCGGTCGTCCGCCTGGGCGAGGGAAACGCGCTCGCCCTTTCGCCGGACGGCAAGTGGGCGCTCTCGATCCTGCCGAAGCCCAATTCCCCGTTCCGCCTCCTGCCGACGGGAACGGGAGAGCACCGGGAGCTGGCGCTGCCGGGCCTCAGCCCGGAACAGGCCGCGACGTGGTTCGTCGACAGCAAACGAATCCTTTTCGCGGCGAGCGAGCCCGGCCACGGCGTGAGACTCTTCGTGCAGGAGATCGATGGTGGAAAGCCGCGACCCGTCACACCGGAGGGGATCTCGACGGCTCTTCCGGGCTTTGCCGTCTCTCCGGACGGGAAGTCCGTCGCGGCCGTTGGGCCGGAGCAGAAGGGTGCCATCTTTCCCGTGGAGGGAGGCGTCGCGCGCCCGATCCCCGGTCTTCTTCCCGGCGAGTTCCCGCTGCGGTTTTCGCCGGACGGCCGCTCGCTCTATGTCTGGAAGCGCGGGGACCTGCCCGCGCGCGTCACGCACCTCGACATCGAAACGGGCAAACGCAACGCCTGGAAGGAACTTCTCCCGGCCGACCCGGCGGGCGTCGAGCGCATCTCGAACGTCCTCGTCACGCCGGACGGCAAGGGTTACGCCTACTGCTACGCGCGGCTGCTGTCGGACCTCTTCGTCGTCGAGGGTCTGAAGTAGGGCTCTACACCCAACGGAAGCGCTTCAGCGCGACGGCGAAGGACACCACGGCCCACGCGCCGATGACCGCGAGGCCCGCGCCCTGTCCGGAGAGCGTCGCCCCGTCGTTGAACACCGCGCGGAGCATCCTCAGGAAGGGAGAGAGCGGCAGGACGAAGACGGCCTTCTGCATCCAGACGGGCGCGCCCTCGAGACCGAAGTAGACCCCCGAGAGCAGCATCATCGGGAAGAAGGCGAGGTTGGAGATCGCACCGTACGTCTCCACGGTGGACGCGAAGCTCGAGAGCGCGAATCCCAGCGCGAGGAACGTCGCCGTGCCCAGCACGACGAGGATCGAGAAGAGGGCGTACGAGCCCTGGTTCCGGATCCCGAAGCCCAGCCGCGCCGCAACGAGAAGAACCGTCGTCTGGAGCGCGACGACGGTGACGCGCTGGAGGATCTGCCCGAGCAGGAAGACCCACTTGGGAAGGGGCGTGACGGCGAGCCGGCGGAACTTTCCCTTCTCGCGGTACGCGACCGTCACCATGCCGACGGCGAAGAGGCCCATGCTCAGGAGGTTGAGCCCGACGAGCCCCGGCACGAGGAACGCGGCGTAGTTCGAGGCGTGCGCATGCCCGGGACTTTCCACGACGACCGGGATCCGCTCCGGCTCGGGCGCGCCGCTGAGCCGCGCTTGCGCGACGAGGAAGGCCTGGCTCGCGGCCTGCGCCGCGACCTGGCCCTGGGCGATGAGGTAGCTGTTGAGGCGCAGGCGATAACCCGCCCCGACGCTCTCGAGCTGCGCGGTCGTCTCGCCTTTCGTCCAGCGCCCTTCCGCCTCGGCGGCCGAGAGCGTCGTGACCTTGAGACGCGACTCCTCGAGCGCCTTGAGGAAGGCCCGGTCGCGGGGAGTCTCCTCGGCGGGCGCGACCCTCACGAGCGTCAAAGCTGGGGGACCGCCCGACCGGAAGATGGCGCCGAAGGCGAAGAGCAAGAGGAGCGGGAAGAGGAAGGACCAGAACATGGCCGCGCGGTCGCGCGCGTAGAGGCGCCACTCGCTCCGGAACTGTCGCCACAGGAGCCACCCGGGGTTCGGCAGGGTCATCCTCGGTTCCTCATCGTTCAGTCGCGGAGGCTGCGGCCCGTGAGCTGGAGGAAGACGTCCTCCAGGGTGGGGCGGCGGACGTGGACCTGCTGGTAGTCGAGATGCTCGGCCTCGATCGCGCCGAGGAGCCGCGGCAGCAGGGTCTTCGGATCCGACGTCGGGATCTCCCAGAGGTCGCCGCGCGCCTCGATGCCGACGCCGAGACGCGACGCGAAGGCGGAGGGCGCCGGAGCGACTCCGTCGAACGCGAGCTCGATCACGCTCGGGATGCCGAGGCTCGCGATCAGCTCCGCCGGCGTGCCCGACCGGAGAATCGAGCCGTGGTCGAGGATCGCGAGCCGGTCGCAGAGCGCCTCGGCCTCGTCCATGTAGTGCGTCGTGAGGACGGTCGTACGGCCGTCGGCCTTCATCTTGCGCACGACGTCCCAGAGCGAGCGGCGTCCCTGCGGGTCGAGGCCGGCCGTCGGCTCGTCCAGAAAGACGACTTCCGGGTCGTTCACGAGGGCGAGCGCGAGGGCGAGCCGCTGCGCCTGTCCACCCGAGAGCGTGACGTGGTAGGCATCGGCTTTGTCCGTGAGCTTCACGAGGTCGAGGAGCTCCTCGGTGCCGCGCCGCTTCGGGTAGTAGCTGCCGAAGAGGTCGAGCGCCTCGCGCGGCGTGATCTTGTTGTAGAGGCTCGTCGCCTGAAGCTGGACGCCGATCCGCGAGCGGATCTCCTGAGCGCTCGTCTCCCAGCGCAGGCCGCAGATCGTGATGTCTCCGGCGTCCGGCGGCGTGAGCCCCTCGATCATCTCGAGCGTCGTCGTCTTGCCCGCTCCGTTCGGACCGAGGAGCCCGAAGACCTCGCCGCTCGAGACGGACAAGTCCACTCCGGCGACGGCGAGCACGTTCGGGAACTGCTTGCGCAGCCCGCGGACGACGATCGGGCAGGGCATGGGCCGGGAGACTATCGCAGCCGCGCGGAACCTCGACCGCGCTCCAACCGTTCCGGAGTGTATGGACGAACCGCGAAGGAGAATCGGTCCGGCGCTCTATGTCGTCTGGGCCACGGTCGCCATCGGTCTCTCGATCGCCGTGGCGGGCCGGACGGCCGAGAGCGTGACGCGGTTGCTGGTGATCGCGTTCCTCTTCGGCCAGCTCGCGTTTCGGGGGACGCTCGTCAAGGCGCTCCAGGGGCTCTCGCCGCGGATGCGGTTCGTCGTTCTGGGTACGCTTCTCGCCGCCGTCGTCGAGGGGTTCCACATGATCTCGAAGCCGGTCTTTGCCCCGCTGCGGATCGGGCCGGACACCGGCGCGGCCCAGGCCTTGAAGTTCTACGCGCTGGACCTCCTCTTCACGGTCCCCGCGTATCTCGTCATCTTCTCGGTGATCTTCTTCTTCGTGTCCCGGTACCGGTACGGAACCTGGACGTACTACGTCCTCATGGCGCTCGCACAGACGCTGGGCGACGGCGGCGTCTTCTTCTTCGCGAATGCGCCCACGCTGCTCCTCTTCCTTCCGTATCCGATGACGAACTACCACGCGATCAACGTGATCCCGTTCCTGGCGGTGCGCGGCGACCTCGCGCCCGGACGGCCGGCGACCGCTCGCGCCTGGCTCGCCGTTCCGGCCGTGATCGGGACGTACCTCGTCTGCGGAGCGATCATCAAGGCAATCGGCCGGTGGGTCGGGCTCGAAGCGGGCTGACGCCTCCCGGAAATCGTCCCGAGGATCCGCTGATGAGACCGCTCTGCGCTGGAAAGGAATCCCTCAGCGGCTCATCGGCACGTAGGCCCCGTCTCCGGTCCGCTGCCCCGGACTGCCTCCATCGTTGATGACGCCATACGCAAGAAACGGCGCGTTCCCGGCCGTCTTCGTGACGACCACCCATCCGTTCGCGACGCCCTTGGTGGACAGGAAGTTGCTCATCTGCGTCCACTGGCCGGGCTGCAGGTCGACGACCGCGGGCGTCCCTCGCGGAACGCCGCCGGCATCCCCGTCGTAGGCCTGAAGCTCCAGGGTGATGGACCCCGAGCCGGCGCTGGTCCCCGTGTTGGCCGCCGCCACGTTGGAGCGATTGGCCTGATCCGAGCGCAACCCGAAGATGGAAGCCTTAAGCAGCGTCTCGCCGCCCGCAAAGATGCCCGGCGTGAAGAGGCCGAACTGCCCCGCCGCCGGCGAAAGGGACGCGGTGCGAGCCCCGGCGAAGACGTTCTCGATCGCGGTGCCGGTGACGGCCACGTGGAGCGAGCCGGCGTAGCCGCCGGCCCCGCGCGCCCCGATCGCCACTCCGAGGCTCCGCAAATACTCCAGGGCGCTCGGGACGATCATCTGGGCCCCGGCCGGGAGCCGGACCGTCACGGTGCCGCCGCCGCCCGAGGGCGCGAGCGACTCGCGGTAGCTGAGCTCCAGGACCGCCTCGCTGGCGCCGGAGTTCGCGAGGAGCAGCTCGCTCAGGAAAGCGGAGGTCTCCACGAGCACCGGCACGTTGACGTACGGCACGAGGAAGCCCTGCGTCGGCTCCAGGAACGATCCGTCGTTCGTGCCGTTGTCGTTCACGACGCCGTAGGCCCCGAATGCTCCGGTCGCGGACGTGCGCTCCACCTTCACGTAGCCGTTCGTCATGCCGACGCCGGCCAGGATCCCGTTGTATTGCTTCCATCCGTACGCGGGCAGCGTCTCGGCGTTCGCGATCACGGCCTGGCTGCCGTCGCCGGAGCCGGAGATCGCCGTCACCTTCAGCGTCACCGGCAGGGAGGTGGTGTTGTAGACCGCGAAGTTCGACCGCTCCGTCCCGTTCGAGCGCAGGCCGTAGACGATCACGCTGCCCGTAAAGCCAGCGGCAGGGTCCACTCCGCCGTAGGCAAGTCCCGCGCTCCCTACCGGCTGCGGGGCGAGCGTCGCGGCCGACGTGCGGGCCGTCACCGCCACGAGGCTCGAGTCGCTGGCTCCCTCGAACGTGACGAGAAGCGTCCCTCCCTGCGAGCCCGACGACGGGATGGCGACGCCCTTGCCGCGCAGGTACGAGATCGCGTCGGGTATCACCTTCTGCTCGCCCGCCTGGAGCTGCTCGTGGACCGTTCCGGTCCCCGAACCGATGGAGGCGGTGTAGGACAGCGACACGTCGAGGGGCTTCGCGGAGGCGTTCGTGAGCACGAGCTCGGTGGTGAAGCGCGTGGCTCCCGTGTCTACGTCGAGGACGATCGGCACGAGTCGCCTCACGCGCTGTGGTAGGTCGAAGATCCTGAGGGAGGCCCCGATCGTTCCCGCATAGACCCTGCTCGCGGTGGTGGCCAGCGAGAAGACGGAGATCCCTGCCAACCGCTTGGTGAAGAGGTTCCAGCTCGCGCCGCCGTCCGTGCTGGCGTAGAGACCCGTGTACGTGCCGGCGAAGAGCGTGTCGCCCGACGACGCCAGGGAGAGGACCTGCCTGTTCGCGAGGCCGCTGCCCGACGGGGTGAACGTCAACCCGCCGTCCGTGCTCTTGTAAAGGTGCTCGGACGCCGTCCCGGTCAGGCCCGCGTAAAGGGTGGCGCCGGAGAACGAGAGCGCCACCGGGCTCCCCTGGGCGAATTCCGCTCCCTTGGACCAGGTGAGTCCCCCGTCCGTGCTCCGGTAGATGGCGCGCGCGCTGGAGGTGGTGACCTGGGCTACGACGAGGCCGCCGCTGGAGGCGAACGTCGTGACGTTGATGTTGACGGGCAGCCCCTGGCTGGTGCGCGTCCAGGTGGCGCCGCTGTCCGTCGAGCGGTAGACGCCTCCCGGCGAGGTCGCGTTGAGGTAAACCGACCCGCCCAGCATGTTGGCTCCGAGCGTGATCATGCCGAAGAAATACGTCCCGGCCGGGAGCCCGGCGACGCCCTTGACCCACGTGGCGCCGCCGTCGGTGGAGCGGAAGATGCCGGTCTCGCCGGAGGCGACCACGTTGTCTCCCACGGCGGCCAGGGCCCGTGTCGCCTGATTGACGAGCGCGGAGTTTCCGGGCGAGAAGGTGAGGCCGTCCTCGGACGAGCGGTAGACCGAATTGGCGTTGTAGAACGTCCCGGCATAGACGCGCTCGGGGGTCACCAGGACGCGGGTGACCGTAGCCGTGGCGACGCCCTGGTTGAAGGGCGCCCAGGTGGCGCCGTTGTCCGTGGAACGGAAGACGCCCGCGTTCGTCCCCGCGAAAAGTGCTGGCGGCGGATCGGCCAGGGAGCGGATCGCATTCGTGGCACCGACGCCGAGAACCGGTGCAAAAACCTCCCAATTGATCTCCTTCACGGCGACGCCCTGCGACGTGATGGGGACGAGCGGCCCCCATGAGCCGCCGCCGTTGGAGCTGCTGATGACGAAGGCGTTCCCGTTCCAGCCTGCGACATTGAGGAACGGGTAGGACCCCGCGATCGCGGTCGCGGTCCACGGCCCGATGATGCCGGTGGTGAGCTGGAATGAGCCGCCCCCACCCTCGGGAATCCCCACCACGCCGTTGTTTTCCGTAGCGACCAGCAGTTTTCCGTCGAACACCTTGGCGTCTGTGATCCTGACCCCCGGCGGCCACGGCACCGGGGTGAATGCCTGTTCCAAGGCCGGGAGCTTGAAGATTCCACCTTGCTCAAAGGCGGCGTAGATGTTGCCCGTGGGGGTTTGAACCAAGCCGACGGCGGTCCCGGGGTTGTCGGGGATGCCGGGGATTCGCACGCAAGAACCGGGAGTTTGCAAGTTGCAGCGGTAGACCTTCTGGGCCGCGACGATGACCTCTTTCTCGTCGGACGTCACGAGGGCTCTGGTCACGTTCTCGTCTGTCGGAATCCCGAGCTTCGCCGTGGCGCCGTCCGACAGTTTTATCGCCAGGACGCCCGACCGTGATGCGATGGCGGCCGTGTTTCCATTGACCGAGACGTCGTTGATCACCACCGCTTGATCCACATCCGCGGTCGCCAGGAAACCGAGGTCGCAGCCGGATTCGGAGGTGCCGGTGCTCAGGTCGGTGACGCTCGCGCACGCGGCGCTCGCTTCGACCAGCGCGTTCTCCTCGGTCGTTAAAGCCGTTCTAGAGCCCGGAAGTTTCACGAGCAGACCGTCCTCTCCGATCTGGGAAGAAAAGAGGACGAGGGAGTAAAACAACTCACACCCCGGGAAAAACAGCGAGAGCCCGGCGAGCGCCGAAGCGATGACGACGGGCCGGAGAAGACGGCGGACACGCCGGCCGAAGGAGCCGCTGGGCATGACGACCTCCTCTGCGTGGATTCCTGCTCGCTGAATACTATCCGAGCCGGCGGGGGAAATCGAGAACGCGTCTCGCTGTCGTTCAAGGGCGGCACGCTTTGCCGCACGAGAGAGAATGACAACAGTGAGAAGACGGATGCACTCGGGCTCGTTCGTGAAGCTCGCGATCCTCGCAGGCGCTTTCGCGGCCGGCGGAGGGTGCCGCGAGGGAGCGGGGCCTCGATTCGAGGACGTGACGGCACGGGCCGGCATCGTCTTTCGGTACAACTTCGGCGATTTCACGTACGACAACATCCTGGAATCGAGCGGCTCGGGGGTCGCGGTCTTCGACTATGACGGCGATGGGAAGATGGACATCCTCTTCCTGAACGGAAGGTACGTCGAAGGGGTGAGCGACCCGAAGGGCCGAGTCTTTTCGAACGCGAAAAACGCGCTCTACCGGAACAACGGGGACGGCACGTTCACCGACGTGACGGAGAAGGCCGGGCTCGGCGGGAGCCGCTGGGCGATGGCGGCGACGATCGCCGATCTCGACGGCGACGGGCTCGAGGACGTCTTCCTCTCGAACTACGGGCCGAACACGCTCTTCCACAACAACGGGGACGGCACTTATTCGGACTGGACGGAGAAGGTGGGACTCGGGGGCCCCGAGACGCTGAACGGATTCGTCAAGTGGAGCGTGGGCGCGGCGGCATTCGACGCAGACGGGGACGGCAGGCCGGAGCTCCTCGTCGGGAACTTCCTCGCCTTCGATCCCGGGTATCGGAGCCCCGGGTCGCCGGACAGGATGCCCTCGCCCGCGGAGTACAAGGGCCAGCCGTCCATCCTCTACAAGAGAGGGGCCGACGGGCGATTCGTCGACGTGACGAAGCAGGCCGGCCTGTACTTCCCCGATAGCAAGGTCATGGGCCTGACGGTGTACGACTGCGATGGGGACGGCCTTCTCGACATCTTCCAGGCGAACGACCACCAGCCGAACTCCCTTTTCCGCAATCTCGGCGGAGGAGCTTTCAGGGACATCGCGGCGGAGGCGGGGGTGGCCGTCAACCTCGACGGCGTCGGTACCGGCCACATGCACGGCTCGCTCGGCGACGTGAACGGCGACGGGCTGCTCGACATTTTCGTGACGGACCTCAGCTACCAGAGCCTCTACCGCGCGACCGGCCCCGGCAGCTTCGAGGACATCGTCGAGCGGAGCGGGATCCGGAGGCTCATGAATGGAGCCGAATCCTGGGGGGCCGGGCTCGACGATTTCGACAACGACGGCAACCTCGACGTCTTCGCGGCGAACGGGGGAGCCGACACTCTCGTGGAGAAGCGCCCGACTCTGCTCGTGGGAGACGGCCGCGGGCGCTTCATCGATGCCGCGGACGGCGGCGGGCGGTATTTCCGAACGAAGAGGTCCGGCCGCGGAGCGGCTTTCGGGGATTTCGACGACGACGGCCGGATCGACATCGCCGTCTCGCACGTCGATCTGAAGGCGACGCCCGCGCTGCTCAGAAACGTCACCGCGAACGGGAACCACTGGCTCGGCGTCAGCCTTCGGCAGGGCAGGAATCGCGCGGAGCCCGTCGGCGCCGTCGTGCGCCTGACCGCAGGGGGGAAAACGCAGGTGCGCGTCTACCAGCGGGCGCAGTCGTACTTGTCGCAGAACGACCCGAGGCTCCACTTCGGGCTCGGAAAAGCGACGCGGGTCGAGAAGCTCGAGGTCCGGTGGCCGAGCGGAGCCGTCGAAACGCTGACGAACCTGCCGGTCGACAGGTACATGGCGGTGATGGGCGGCGGCGGCTGAGGTCCCTCACGGTCTCAGGAGTCGACAGCCCGTTGCGTTTCCGCCTCCCGATCAGAGCGTGCGGAGCGCGCGCTCGATGCGCTTGCAGATGGTTTTGAGCACCTTGATGCGCGCGAATTTCTTGTCGTTCGCCTCCACGACCGTCCAGGGGGCGCTCGGGGTCGACGTGCGCTCGATCATGTCGACGGCGGCCGACTGGTAGAGGTCCCACTTCTCGCGGTTGCGCCAGTCCTCGGGCGTGATCTTGAAGCGCTTGAAGCGCATGCGCTCGCGCTCCTTGAAGCGCCGGAGCTGCTCCTCCCGGGAGATCTGCATCCAGAACTTGCACAGCACGGTCGCCGAGCGCCCGAGCTGCTCCTCGAAATCGTTGATCTCCGCGTACGCGCGCATCCAGTCGGCCTCGGAGCAGAAGCCCTCGATGCGCTCGACGAGCACCCGCCCGTACCAGGTGCGGTCGTAGATCGTGACCCGGCCTTTGCGCGGCAGGTGGCGCCAGAAGCGCCACAGATAGGGCTGCGCGCGCTCCTCGTCGGTGGGCGCGGCCACCGGGATCACGTTGTAGTGGCGCGCGTCCAGGCCGGCGGTGATACGGCGAATCGTGCTGCCCTTGCCGGCCGCGTCCATGCCCTCGAACGCCAGAGCGACGGAGAGCAGCGGGAACTTCGCGTGGCGCGCGAGGCGGTTGAGGCGGCCCTGCCACGCCGAGAGCCCGGTCTTGTACGCCTTGTCGGTGAGGGACCTTTCGAGATCGAGCTCGGTGAGCGCGTCGCGCCCGTCGATCGGGCGGACGACCGGCGCCGCCTTCGAGGCCGGGCGGCCGCGCCCGGCCGGAGCGTCGAGTCGTTTCCTCATCGCCCCGAGCAGCGCCCTGCCGGCGGTGAGGGAACGGTACGGCGGGTCCGCGCCCTCGACCACGATCCACGGCGCGTCCGCCGTGCTGGTCGCGCGCAGGGTTTCGCCGGAGATCGAGTAGAAGCGGTCGTACTCCCGGAAGAAGTCCCGGTCGCGTCTCGATACGCGCCAGCGCGTCTCGGGGTCGGATCGGAGGGCCTTCAGGCGTCTTCTCTGCGTCTTCTTTGACAGGTGAAACCAGAACTTGACGATCAGCGCGCCCTCGTCGGCGAGCATCTTCTCGAAGCGGTTGATCTCCTCGATCGACTGCTGGAGGTCGCCGCGGCCGGTGTTCCGGAAGACGCGGTCGATGATCGGCGCCGTGTACCAGGAGCCGAACAGGATGCCGATCTTTCCCTTCGGCGGCAGCGCGCGCCAGTAGCGCCACATCGGCGGGCGATCGCGCTCCTCGTCCGAGGGGGTGTCGAAGGCGCGCGTGAGGATGTGGCGCGGGTCCATCCACTCGTTGAGCAGGTTGACGGTCTCGCTCTTGCCCGCCCCGCGCACTCCGGAGATCAGGACGATCACCGGAAACGTACCGTTTTCTTTCAGGCGGTATTGGACATCCAGCAGGTCGGCGCGCAGCTTCGGCACCGCGCGATTGAAGACGGTCTTCGCGATCGTGTGACCAAGCTCCGCGGTCTCGAACATCGAGCTACCTCACAGCCAGAGAAACGCCATCCCGACGATCGCGTAGACGACGAGGAGCTGCGCGCCCTCGAGCCAGTTCGACTCGCCGTCGGCGGCGATCTGGCCGGCGATCAGGACCGACACCCCAAGCACGGCGACCTCGAACGGGTTGAAGAAGAGGGTCATCTCCTTCCCGAAGAGGAGCGAGATGAACACGAGGAGCGGCGCGACGAAGAGCGCGATCTGCTGGCTCGAGCCGAGCGAAATCGCGAGGGACAGCTCCATCCGGTTCTTCGCGGCGGCCGAGACGGCGACGAGGTGCTCGGCCACGTTGCCGACGAGGGGAATGAGGACGATGCCGAGGAAGACCTCCGAGATCCCGGTGCGCCTCACGACGGGCTCGATGGCGCCGACGAGGAGCTCGGAGAGCACGACCGTCGCGAGGGTCGCCCCGACGAGGACGCCCACGGCCTTGCCGAGGCTCCACGCGCCCTCGGGGGCGGACGCCTCCTGGTGCGTCACGCCGACCTCGGGCGCGATCCCGCGCGAAGGCGTCGTCAGCGAGAAGACGAGCGAGAGAACGTAGACGACGATCAGGACGCCCGCGATCCCGAGAGACAGCTTGTCGAGGAGCGGATCCGGCGACTCGGACAGGAGCGGCAGGTGGTGCTGCACCTTGTGGACGACCTCGAAGAGGGTCGGGATCAGGAGGCCGATGACCGAGAGCAGCATCATCGTGGACGCCGTGCCGGCGGCGCGCGGGTCGAAGCGCTGGAGACCGTTCTTCAGCCCCCCGACGAGAAGCGAGAGGCCGAGGATCAGGAGGAGGTTCCCGAGGATCGAGCCCACGATCGACGCCTTCACGAGCTCGATCTTCCCGGCCCTGAGCGCGACGACCGTGATGATGAGCTCGGCGGCGTTGCCGAGCGTCGCGTTCAGGAGGCCGCCCACGCGCTCGCCCGTGCGGTGCGCGAGCTGCTCGGTCGCCTCGCCCATCGCGCCCGCGAGCGGGAGGAGGCCGAGGCACGCGAAGGCGAAGACGAGTGCCGGCGAATGGAAGAGCCACTCGGCGGCGAGCGCGAGCGGGACGAACGCGAGGAAGTAGCGCAGGACCTTCACGTGCGCCTCTCGAGTCCGACCCGGGGGATCACCTGAAAAAGCCGTTCACATCCAGGATGAAATCGACGTTTCCGGGCGCGGTGTTCTGAACCCTGATTGAGCCCGACAAATCGAGCGCCAGTTGCACGAGCGCGTTGTTTGCCCGCGTTTGGCCCGCCAGGAATGAGATCGAGTAGGTGCCGGTGCGAGCGCCGTCTCCCCGATAGAGCGAGAGGTATCCGCCCCCCCCCGTGTTCGTCACGGTCACGTTCGCGGAGATTGCGGTGGCATTCGTCAGAATCCCGCACGTGGAGGCAACGTTGAACAACCTGTCGGGCGACCCGGCAGGTTGAAGCGGTGGCCCGCCGAGAGAAGCCGGCGGGTTTCGTGTGTCCAGCACCCGGCAGGGAGCAAGGGCGAAGAAGGACGCTCCAGGAGCGGTGAGACCCGTCGTGATCCGCCCGATCCGGTTGCCCGTGAGTTCCGTGAACCAGAGGTTGCCGTCGGGGCCGGCTGTGATGCCGAAAGGCGCCGCGCCCGCCGTGATGCCGGTGGCGAACTCGGTGATGACTCCGAGCGGGGTGATCCTCCCGATCCGGTTGCCGCTCTGCTCGGCGAACCACAGGTTGCCGTCGGGCCCGGCCGTGATGCCGGTCGGGACCGAGCCGTTCGTTGGGAGCGTGGGAGTGCTGAACTCGGTGACGATGCCGGCCGGCGTGATGCGCCCGATGGGAGGAGGGATTGAAAGGGGGGCGGCGGCCTCGGTGAACCACAGGTTGCCATCGGGCCCGGCCGTGATGCCGTAGGCGCCGGGGGTCGGCGTCGTGCAACAGACGGGGAATTCCGTAATGACGCCGGCCGTGGTGATGCGTCCGATCTTGGCGCCGAAGAACTCCGCGAACCAGAGGGCGCCGTCGGGACCCGCCGCGATGCCTCGAAGACCGCCGCCGGTGATCCCCGTGCTGAACTCCGTCACGAGACCCAGAGGAGTGATGCGCCCGATCCGGACGTAGTTCGTGTTCGTGAACCACAGGTTCCCGTCAGGGCCGGTCGTGATGCCGGAAAGCTGGGAGAAGTGCGGAATGCCGACGGTGAACTCCGTGACGACTCCC
>JAMQPJ010000302.1 GCA_023717585.1 Thermoanaerobaculia bacterium | reverse complement strand
TCGAGCTCGACGCCGTGCTGAGCGCCCACGTCACGGCCGTTTTCGGGCCGTCGGGCGCCGGCAAGACGTCGCTCCTCGAAACCGTCGCGGGCCTGAGGCACCCGGAAAGGGGACGCATCGTCCTGTCGGGACGCGTGCTCGACGACGTCGCCGCGGGAGACGGAGGCCCGGAGGTTCCTCGCGTACCTCGGCTCACCCGCCGCGCGAGCGGTCTTCGTGCGATACGGCTTCCTCGTGAAGGGCTGAAGTGTCCGAGCTCGCCGTGGACCTGCCCGTCGTCTGGTTCACGCTCCGGGTGGCGGCTCTCGCCGTTCTCCTCCTCGCGCCCTTCGGGCTCGCGCTCGCGCTCCTCCTCGCGCGGCGGCGCTTTCCGGGAAAGGCCCTCCTCGAGACGCTCGTCTCGCTTCCGCTCGTCCTCCCGCCCGTGGCGACGGGGCTCCTGCTCCTGAAGTTCCTGGGCCGGCGCGGCCCGGGCGGGCGCGCCGCGCGTTCCCTTTTCGGCATGGACGTCGTCTTCACGTGGAAAGCCGTCGTCGTCGCGATGATGGTGATGTCCCTTCCTCTCCTCGTGCGCACGGCGCGCGTCGCATTCGAGGAGGTCAACCCGCGTCTCGAAGCGGTCGCCCGGACGCTCGGAGCGAGTGAAGCGCGCGTCCTCTCGACGATCACGCTTCCCCTGGCCTCGCGCGGAATCGCCGCGGGCCTCCTTCTGGCCTTCGCGCGCTCGCTCGGCGAGTTCGGCGCCACGATTCTCGTCGCGGGGAACATTCCCGGCCGCACGACGACGATCGCCACGGCGATCTACAACGACGTGCAGACGGGCCTGGACGGTCGCGCGTACGGCCTCCTGGCGGTCTCGGCGGCGCTCGCGTTTGGCGCCATCTTTCTCTCGGAGGTCTGGTTGAAGAGGCGGACGAACGCGTGACGCTTTCGCTCGAGGGCCTCCGCCTGCCGCTCACGCCCTTCGCCGTCGAGCTCGACGCCGTGCTGAGCGCCCACGTCACGGCCGTTTTCGGGCCGTCGGGCGCCGGCAAGACGTCGCTCCTCGAGGCCGTCGCCGGCCTGAGGCATCCGGAGAGAGGACGCATCGTCCTGTCCGGCCGCGTTCTCGACGATGCGGCCGCCGGGGTCCGCGTCCCTCCGCGCCAACGGGCCGTCGGGTACGTCACGCAGGACGACTCCCTGTTTCCGCACCTCTCCGTCGCGGGCAACCTGCTCTACGGGGCGGGCCGCGGCGTCGCGCGCAGGGTCCCTCTCGGGGAGGATCGCGTCGTCGAGACCCTCGGGCTCGTCTCTCTCCTCGACAGGCGCCCCGCCACGCTTTCCGGCGGAGAGAGGCGCCGCGTCGCCCTGGGACGCGCCCTCCTGTCGGCGCCGGAGATCCTGCTGCTCGACGAGCCCCTCTCGGGCCTCGACCGCCCTCTCAAGGAGAGAGTTCTCGAGCACCTCCTGAAGGTCAAGGCGGCCTTCCCCCTGCCGATCCTCTACGTCACCCACGAGGCGGCCGAAGTCGTCGCCCTCGCCGACGACGTGCTCATCCTCGAGCGGGGCCGCCTCGCCGGCCGCGGCCGGCCGGCCGAGCTCCTCGGCGCCCGCGCCTGAACGCCGGCTTCA
>JAMQPJ010000251.1 GCA_023717585.1 Thermoanaerobaculia bacterium | reverse complement strand
CGACCTCCGCGCGCTGACCGCTCCTCCCGCCCGCTCGATCCCCGTTCCCGTCTGAGATGATCGTCTCGTGCGAATGAAGCGCCGCCTGCGGCTCGCGGCAATCTTCGTCTGGAGCGGCGCCCTCGCGGCGGCCCTCGTCTTCCTGGCGCTGCAGGGCCGCCGGAAATTGTTCCTCGTCCTCGACGTCGAGAGCCATCAGGGCGCGCCCGTGGTCGGTCAGGTCTGGTGGACCTCCGCCCTCCGCCCGTTCAACCCGTCCGATTCCACCTCGTTCCGGCTCGCCCCCGGACGCCAGACGATCTCGATTCGATTGCCCGTCGAAGTCGACACGATCCAGGTGAAACCGGGTCTGCCGCCGGCGTCGAAGCTGACGCTGTCGAGCATCGCGCTCGAGACGTCGGTGAGCACGCTTCGAAGGTGGGATGCGAGTGCCGGGTTCGGCGGCTTGCGGCAGACGGGTGGCATGGGGAGCGACCGAACCAAGGACGGTCTGCTCGTGATGACCGCCGCCGGACCCGATGGCGCGTTCCAGGTGGACGACGTCGGCCCACTAAGGGACGCGGCTCGCCGAATGGCCCATCTGCGCGTCGCGCTTGCGCTCGGCGTGCTGCTCGGAGCGCTTCAAACACTCGGGATCGCCCGGCTTCTGCAAGGTCAGCGATCGATGCAGGCCTCCGGGGAATTCGCGCCCCGCGGGGCCGCTCCAAAGGGAGCGTGGTTGCTCTTTTCCTCGACGACGGTCGTTTGCCTGACGGCCGCCTGGTTCATCGCGCGCGCCCTCCTGCACCGGGAAACGCCGCCGGTCTTCACGGACACGGGCGAGTACTCGCTCGTTTTCGTCGACCATCTCGGCAACCGCCTCTCCGAGAGAGACGGCAGCCTCAGGCTGGCCCTCGATGCGAACGCCTTCTACCGGAACGCGCCGAACCAGCTCACGAGCCTGTTCCGGATCGATGCGCACGGCTATCGGGGCGGATCCGACGGGGCGGACGCGCGCCCCGGTGTCCTTTTCCTCGGCGGCTCGGTTGCGTTCGGGTTCGGCCTTGCCGCCGACGCGGAGGTCTTCTCCGCGCGCATCGCCGAGCTCGAGAGCGGCTCACGCGTCGTCAACGCCGCGGTGGTCGGCTACCTCTCGGGCCAGGAGCTCTCGGAGCTCGTCCACCACGCCCCCGAGGTCGCGCCCGCCGCCGTCGTCGTTCTGGACGGATGGAACGATCTCTACGTGCCGCTTCTCGCGGCGACGCGGTTTCCGGCGGCGGGCCTCGGCGTCGGCTTCAACTGGGACGTCTTCCACATGGTCGAGAACAGGCTGCGCCTCTTCACGCTCGGCGGCGCCCCCGAGCCCCCGAGCCCGGAGCGGCAGGAGCCCGTGCCCGACCTCGTCCGGCGAATCACCGCCGCCTACCGGACGAACCTCCGGGAGATGAATCGGTACTGCCTGTCCCGGGGGATTCCCTTCCTCGTCGCGCTGCAGCCGTGGACCGCCTCGCGGCGCGCGCCGCGTCCGGAGAGCGAGGAGAAGGCGCTCGCCGGCTGGATCGGGATCGGGACACGCGCCGACCCCGCCCTGTACGACGCTTTCGTGGCCGAGGTCCGTCGTTCTTCGGAAGCCGACCGGATCCCGCTCGTCGACCTCCACGCGTCGGGACCGTTCGTCGGTTCGACCGAGCCGCTCTTCCTCGACGTCGTACACCCGAACGCCGCGGGCCACCGTCTGATCGCGGCCGAAATCGACGCCCGGCTGCGGCCGCTGCTCAAACCGCCGGCCGCAACGCCGCCTCCCGGCAGGACCGTCGGAGAAAACCGCTAAAGTCCGGGGGTGCGGACACGCGCCTTCCTCCTTCTGGCCGCCCTCTTCGCCGGGACGAACACGGCCAGCGGCTTCGTCGCGAAGGACGGGCCAGTGATCCCAGGCGTCTCGACGTGGGTCGCGGGCCGCGAGGTACACGTCGAAGCGCGCCTCTCTCCAGCCCTGCCCGAGGACGTTCTGCAGCGGCTCGCCTCGGGTCTTCCCACGACCGTCGCCTGGGAGATGCGCCTCTTCGTCTTCCGGAACCTCTGGTTCGACGGAGTCAAGGACGAGCGGCGCTACGCCGTGACGGCCACCTACCGGCCGGTCACCTCCGACTACGCGGTCGAGCGCCGGCTCGACGCCCGCCTGCTGGACACGAAGGTCGTTCCGACGCGCGACGAAGCGGCCGCGGCGCTCGCGCGGGTGCCGGGCCTGCCGTCTTTCACGATGGGTGACCACCTGCTCGGAAAGAAGCTCCTGGTCCGCGTGCGCTGCCTCTACGGGAGCGGCGTGGCTCTCGGAGTGGTCCCGACGAGCGCCGAGACCGCCTGGGTGCGGTCGGGGATCTTCGAGTGGACGGCGACCGGCGCCCGCTGAACGACTCGTCTCCGCCCGTGGCGCCGGGGCGGCGCTGGGCGCGCGACAACCGGATTCTCGTCGCGATCGCGTTCGCCCTCGGCGCGGCTCTCGCGGGCGGCTACGCCGTCGTCCTCAGGACGCGCGATCTGTCGCCCACCGCGGCGACGAACCGCGTCCTCCTCTTCGTCCTGTTCTACATCGTCGTCGTCCTGATCCTCGCGCTCCTCTTCGTGCTCGTGCGGAGCATGGCGAAGCTCATCCTCGAATCGCGACGCGGCGTCTTCGGCTCGCGGTTCCGCGTTCGCGTCGTCGCCTCGTACGTCGGCCTTGCGCTCCTTCCCATCACCCTCCTCGTCCTCCCCACGACCGGCCTCCTCCAGGAGAGCGTCGAGCGCTGGTTCGCGCCGCCGGTGGAGGAGACCATGCGCGCCGGGCGGGAGGTCTCGAACCTCGTCCGCGCGCGCACGGCGGCTCTCGAGCGCCGGACCGCCGAACGCCTCGCGGCCCGGCTCGCCGCGGTCTCCGAGAGCGGCATCCTCCCGCTCCTCTCGTCGGCGCGCGAGGAATCCGGCGTGGACCTGATCGAGTGGAGGCGCCCGGACCGGCCGCCCGTGGCCGTCAGCGCCGCCCGCTGGCCCCTCCGCGATGTGCACGAGCCCGGCGCCGAGTGGCTGGAGGACGCGGTGGCGCGCGGCCTTTCGCGGCGCCTCGAGGGCACGCGCGACGGCGGACAGGTTGGCCGGACGGTCGTCTCTTTGCCCTCCTCCTCGACCGCCCGTTCGACCTCTTCTCCGACCTCCTCTCTGCCTCCCGGGCTGCTCGTCGTCGGCACGTTCGAGCCGCCCGCCGAGGCCGAGCCGCTGCGCCAGCTCTCCCGCGCGACCTCGGCCTACGCGATGCTGAAGGCGGAGCGCGCGCAGCTCGAGGCCGTGCAGGTTCTCTTCTTCCTGCTCCTCGCGTTTCTCGTCCTCCTCGCAGCCGTCTGGGTCGGACTGCTCCTCGCGCGCCGCGTGACGCGTCCCATCGCGGCGCTCGCCGCGTCCGCGCGGCGCGTCGGAGCAGGCGATTTCGACGCGCTCGTGGAGGTCGAGGGCGGCGACGAGATTTCCGCCCTCTCGCGGGCCTTCAACGCGATGACCTCGGAGCTGCGCAAGAGCCGCAGCGAGCTCGTCGCGGCGAACGCCGAGATGGCCGCGACGAATCAGCGCGTG
>JAMQPJ010000235.1 GCA_023717585.1 Thermoanaerobaculia bacterium | reverse complement strand
GGCCGGCTCCAGTCGTTTCTCACGGGCTGGGAGAAGACCTACGAGGGAACGATGCGTTTCGGAATCGTCACCGACACATACGATACCGAGGGGACGCCCGCCGGCGAGCCGCATCCCGATCCCCGCCCGGACCGCGCGCTCCTCGAGGCGGCGTGCCTCGCGTTCACGGGCGAGATCCGGCAGTCGCCGCCGCCCTTCTCCGCGAAGAAGATCGGCGGCAAGAAGTTCTACGAGCTGGCGCGAAAAGGCGAGCCCGTGCCGGACCTCCCCAAGACCGTCACCGTGCGCGAGCTCGAGATCCTCACGCTCGAGGGCGACGTCGCGAGCTTCCGCGTCACCTGCACCTCGGGCACGTACCTCCGCTCGATCGCGCACGACATCGGGAAAGCACTCGGCTTCGGGGCCCACCTGGCATCGCTGAGGCGCACGTCGATCGGGCCTTTCCGCCTGGAGGACGCGCGGACGCTCCCGGACCTCGAGGCGATGGAGGCCGCGCACCGCCTCGAGAAGCCCTGGTGGCTCTCCCTCTCCGACATCCCGCTCCCGTTCCCGGAGATCCCGCTCGCCGAGGCCGAGGCCGTCAAGGTGAAGAGCGGCCACGCGGTTCCCGTCAGGGTCCCGAAAGGGACGATGGGCGCATCGGGCTCGGCGCTCGTCCGCCTCACCGCGGACGGGGAGCTTCTCGCGCTCGGCCTCCTCGAGCCCCTCGGCAAGGGCGTCCTCGCCCTCGCGCGCCCGAAAATCGTCCTCGCGGAGTGACGTTTGACGCCCGGGAGTCGCCCCGGTAGACTTCGTCGGCTGAAAAACTAGAGACGCACAAGGAAAAAACGAAATTGGCCCAGCTCACCACGAAGAAAGCGGAAACGATCACCAGCTATCGGCGCCATGAGGGCGACACCGGGTCTCCCGAGGTCCAGGTCGCCCTTCTCTCGAAGCGCATCTCCGAGCTGACCGAGCACTTCAAGGCCCACGCCAAGGATCATCATTCCCGGAGGGGGCTCCTCCAGATGGTCGGCCGGCGGCGGCGTCTGCTCGATTACGTGAAGAGACGCGACACGGAGCGCTACCGGGCCCTGATCGAACGCCTCGGACTGCGCAAGTAGTCTTACTTCCCTCACGTTTCGGCGGCACGCCCCGGCCCGCATTCCGCGGCCGGATTCATCGTGCGCGCCGGGGCGGGCCACGTCGAAAGGAATCGTCCCATGCATGAAACCCTGACCGTCGATCTCGATGGCCGTCCGCTCACGATCGAGACCGGCAAGATCGCGAAGCAGTCCGACGGCGCCGCCGTCGTGAAGTGCGGCGACACCGTGGTCCTCGTGACCGCCTGCTACTCGAAGGAAGCGAAGGACATCGACTTCCTTCCGCTCACCGTCGAGTACAAGGAGTACCAGTACGCGGCGGGCCGGATCCCCGGCGGCTTCTTCAAGCGCGAGGGGCGCCCGACCGAGAAGGAAATCCTCACGTGCCGGATGATCGACCGGCCGTTCCGCCCGCTCTTCCCCGAGGGCTTCAACCACGAGACGCAGATCGTGGGCCTCGTCCTTTCGGCCGACGGCGAGAACGACCCCGACGTGCTCGCGATCAACGGCGCCGCCGCGGCGCTCGCGCTCAACACGATCCCCTTCCAGCACATTCTCGGCGCCGTCCGCGTCGGGAAGATCGGCGACCGCTTCGTCTTCAACCCGACCGCGAAGGAGCGCAAGGAGTCCGCGTTCGACCTCGTCGTCGTCGGCACGCACGACGCCGTCTCGATGGTCGAGGCGGGCGCGAAGGAAGTCTCCGAGGCCGTGATGCTCGAAGCCATCCTGAAGGGCCACGAGCAGGTCCGGAAGATCGTCGCCGCGATCGGCGTGATGGCCGCGCGAAGGAACGTCGTCAAGGCGCCGTTCAAGTCGCCCGCGCCAGTGCCCGCGGACTTCGCCGCCGCCGTCCGCAAGCAGTGGGAGGGCCCGATGATGGAAGCCCTGACCCACGTCGGAAAGATCGAGTCGTACGCGAAGATCAAGGAAGTCAAGAAGTACGGCGTCGAGCTGATCCCCGAGGACCAGGCCGACGCGCGCAAGCTCGCGAAACGCGCCCTCTCCGAGATGGTCGAGACGCTCACCAGGGAGACGATCGTGAAGCAGAGAAAGCGCCTCGACGGCCGCGCCTTCGACGAGATCCGGACGATCACGGTCGAGGCCGGCGTCCTGCCCCGCACGCACGGCTCCTGTCTCTTCACGCGCGGCGAGACGCAGGCCCTCGTCACGGTGACGCTCGGCACGTCCGACGACACGCAGCTCATTGAGGACCTCGAGGGCGAGTCCGAGCGCGCGTTCCTCCTCCACTACAACTTCCCGCCGTTCTCCGTCGGCGAGGTCAAGCGGTTCGGATCCCCCGGCCGCCGCGAGATCGGCCACGGCCGCCTCGCCTGGCGCTCGCTGCAGGCCGTCCTGCCGGACGAGAAGGAATTCCCGTACACGATCCGCGTCGTGTCCGACATCCTCGAGTCCAACGGCTCGTCGTCGATGGCC
>JAMQPJ010000217.1 GCA_023717585.1 Thermoanaerobaculia bacterium | reverse complement strand
ACGCGTCGGGAAGGGTCCCGCAGGAAAATCAGCCAGATCGGCACCGTCCGCGCAGGAGCCGGCATGTCGCTGATGCACCTGCGTTACGGGCATGTCGGGCGGGAGCGCACACACTTGGACCCGAGGGGTGTGTGTATGCCTCGTTACCGGATCGCGTGGCTCCCGGGGGACGGCGTGGGCGCGGAGGTCATGGACGCCACGCGGCTCGTTCTCGACGCGGTGGGCCTCGACGCCGAGTACTCGCGCGGCGATATCGGCTGGGAGTTCTGGTGCAGGGAAGGGGACGCGTTTCCCGCCCGGACGATCGAGCTGCTCCGGAACGTGGACGCCGCGATGTTCGGCGCGATCACGTCCAAGCCGTCGAAGGCGGCCCTGGACGAGCTGGCCCCTCCGCTGAAGGACAAGGGGCTCGCCTACCGCTCGCCGATCGTACGGATGCGGCAGCTCTTCGACCTCTACGTGTGCCTGAGGCCCTGCAAGGCGTACCCGGGCAACCCGCTGAACTTCAAGGAAGGGCTCGACCTCGTGGTGTTCCGCGAGAACACCGAGGACCTTTACGCGGGCGTCGAGTTCTCCCCGGTGCCGCCGGAGCTCTCGCAGACGCTCGCGAAGCTCGCGCCGGCCTTCGCGCCGTTCCAGGACCTCCGGCCGGACGATTACGCGGTCTCCTGCAAGATCAACACGCGCAAGGGCTCCGCGCGCATCGCGCGCGCCGCCTTCGAGTTCGCGCGGACGAACCGCCGGAAGAAGGTCACGATCGTCCACAAGGCGAACGTCGTGCGCGCCTCGGACGGCGTCTTCCTCGAAGAGGCGCGGCGCGTCGCGGCGGACTATCCCGGCATCCAGGTCGACGAAGCGAACGTCGACGCGATCTGCATGTGGCTCCTCAAGAACCCCGCGAACTACGACGTCCTCGTCGCGCCGAACCTCTATGGGGACATCATCTCCGACCTCTGCGCGCAGATGGTCGGCGGCCTCGGGTTCGGCTGCTCGGGGAACATCGGCTCGAAACTGGGCGTGTTCGAGCCGTCGCACGGCTCGGCGCCGAAGTACACGGGGCAGAACAAGGTCAACCCGATCGCGACGATCCTCGCCGCGAAGATGATGCTCGACTGGCTCGGCGAGAGCGCGAAGGGCCGCGCCGTCGAGGCCGCCGTCGCGAAGGTCCTCGAGGAAGGCAGGGTCCGCACGTACGATATGTTCGGTGCGTCGACCTGCATCGAGATGGGCGAAGCCGTTGCCCGTTCGCTCCCGGGGGATCGAAAGGAAGGACGATGAAGAAGACGAAAGTGGGCGCCACCGTCGTCGAGAAGATTCTCGCGCGGGCCTCGGGGAAGGACTCCGCGTTCGCGGGCGACGTCGTCGAGCCCCGAATCGACCTCGCGATGTCGCACGAGAACGCCGCGCTCGTGATCAACCAGTTCAACGAGATCTACGCGGGGACGGGCATCGCCGCGAAGCCGTGGGATCCCTCGCGAATCGCGATCATCTTCGACCACCGCGTCCCGGCCGAGTCGGCGAAAACCGCCACGAACCAGAAGAAGGTGCGCGCCTTCGTCGCCGAGCACGGAATCGCGAAGTTCCACGACATACGCGGCGACACGGGCGGCATCTGCCACCAGATCCTCCCGGAGTGCGGCTATGTGCGGCCCGGGATGGTCGTCGTCGGGACGGACTCCCACACCACGAGCCACGGCGCGCTCGGCGCGTTCGCCTTCGGGATCGGGGCGACGGAGATGGCGAGCGCCTGGACGCTCGGCTCCGCCGTGAACATCGAGGTGCCCGCCACGATTCGCGTCGAGGTCTCGGGGCGCTTCCCACGCCTCGTGGGCCCGAAGGACCTCATCCTCCACCTCATCGGCATCCTCAAGGCGCAGGGTGCGAGCTTCCGCGTCCTCGAGTTCACCGGCGACACGATCGCGCGGCTTTCGACATCGGGCCGCCTCGTCCTCTGCAACATGTCCGTCGAAGCGGGCGCGACGTCCGGCATCGTGCCCGCCGACACGGAGACCGTCCGCTACCTGCGCGAGGAGGCGGGCGTGACCGATCCGCTCGACCTCGTGAGGAGCGATCCGGACGCGATCTACGAGCGGGCGATCTCCGTCGACATCTCGGAGCTCGAGCCCCTCGTCGCCTGCCCGCACACGGTCGACAACGTGAAGCCCGTCACGGAGGTGGAGGGAACTCCCGTCCATCAGGTCGTCATCGGGTCGTGCACGAACGGGCGGCTCGACGACCTCGCCGAGGCCGCGGGCATCGTGAAGGGCCGGCACGTGGCGGCCGGGACGCGCATGCTCGTCTTCCCGGCTTCCGCAAGGATCTATGCCGAAGCGATGCGGCTCGGCTATCTCGCAGACTTCATGGCCGCGGGCGCGGTCGTCATGAACTCGGGCTGCGGCCCCTGCCTCGGGATTCACGAGGGGGCGCTCGGCGACGGCGAAACGGCGATCTCCACGACGAACCGGAACTTCAAGGGACGGATGGGGAACCCGAGCGCGCAGGTCTATCTCGCGTCGCCCGCCGTCGCGGCGGCGTCCGCCCTCACGGGCGTCATCACCGACCCGCGAAAGGAGCGCTGAGATGGCCCGCGTCAGGAAAGCAGAGACCCGCGTCAAGAAAGCCGAGACGACACGCGTCATCCTGAGCCTCGGCGACGACGTCTCGACGGACGTCGTCTACCCGGGCCGCTTCATGGCGACCGTCCTCCCCGCGGAGACCCCCGCGTTTGCATTCGCGGACCACGCAGCCTTTCAGGCGGCTGTGAAGGCGAAGTCCGTCCCCCCGGGCGCCGTCATCGCGGCAGGGACCAACTTCGGCTGCGGCTCCTCGCGCGAGCAGGCCGCGTCGTGTCTCAGGGGGTGGGGCGTCGTCGTCGTCGCGAAGAGCTTCGCGCGCATCTTCCTGCAGAACGCCATCAACCTGGGGCTCAGGGTCGTCGTCGCCCCGGGATTCGCGGCGGCCGAGGGCGACGAGATCGTGTTCGACGGCGGGTGCGTCGAGAATCGAACGAAACGCACGGCGTTCGACATCACCCCGCTCCCGACGGGGCGGCAGGCGATCGTCGACGCGGGAGGGCTCATCCCCTATACGCGGGCGAGGCTGGTCGCCGCGGCGGCGCGAACCTGAACGCCCCGGAGGCCCGGGGCTCTAGACTAATGCTCACAGGAGGCTCTCCATGCCCTTTCGGCTGATCTACTCCTCCGAGGCGACGCCGGGTCTGGCCACCGCGGACCTCGAGGAAATGCTCGCGGAGTCCCGGATCCGCAACCGGGTGTGCGGAATCACCGGCGTGCTCGTCTTCGTCGACGGAGCGTTCCTCCAGATCATCGAGGGAGAGAAGGACGACGTCCTCGGCCTGATGGAGAGGATCGAGCGCGACCCGAGGCATCGAAGCATCAAGGTGTTCCACGAGGAGGAGGTCGACGAGCGCGCCTTCGCGTCGTGGAACATGGCCTACCTCAGCCCCAGCACCGAGGAGGTCGCCAGATGGGTGGAGCTCGAGGGCGGCACGACGATCGGGAGCGTCCTGTCCTCTGTCGAGCGCGAACCCGGTCGCCTCCCGGGGATGGTCGTCAACATCCTCAAGGCGATCGCGAATCCGTGAGGGTCCGGGTGGGGCCGCCTTCTCCTCCTCAGAAGCTCACGCGGGCGCCGAGCCGCACGGTCAGGGGCGGCGTCCGGAGCACGGGCTGGAGGTAGTCCTTGTTCACGGGCGTGGCTTTGTCGTTGTCCTCTTCCTGGAACCCGTAGCGCTGGTCGAGGAGGACGGCCTTCTGCGTGTTGAAGAGGTTGAAGACGTCCACGAGGAAGTTGACCTTCACGGGCCCGAGCGCGAGCGGGTACCCGAGGTGCAGGTCGAGGTCGTAGTTCGCGGGCGTGCGGCCTTCGTCGCCGCGCGCCGTCAGGAAGAACTCGTAACCGCCCGTAGCCGTCCGCGTAGCCGTAGCGGGTGACCGGCGTTCCCGAGCGGCAGAACGCCGTGGCGCCGACCGAGAGGCCGAACGGGAGCACCGTGTAGCCCGAGAGCTTGAACTGGTGACGCCGGTCGTTCGAGAGAGGGCCTTCGTTCGTGATGCGGTTCAGGTTCTTCCCGTCCGTGAAGAAGTCGTAGTAGTCGAAGGCGGCCGAGATGTTGGGGTCGGCGCCGACGTTCGTGAACGGCGAGTAGAGGCCGTCGAAGTTCCCTTCGAGCTTCGACCAGATGTACGAGGCCTGGCCCCACCAGTTGTTCGCGAAGCTCTTCGTGACGTCGAGCTGAACGCCCTTGTAGGTGCGCTTCGCCTCGGGTGACGGGAAGGTCTGCGAGTAGTCGTACGTGAAGAGCCGCGACATGATCCCCTTGCCCGGGTTCCCGATGCAGTACGTCCCGTCGTCGGCGCAGAGGAAGTCCTCGACGACCTCGCCGTAGTTCCGGTAGATCCCCTTGATCCCGACGACGACGTTCTTCGCGACCTCGCGCTCGGCGCCGAGGATGTACTCGTGGAGGTACTGGTTGCGAAGGTTCGGATCGGAGGGCTCCGTGAAGCCGCCGAGGATGGCCGAGTCCTTTCCGAGGTCCGCCTCGGCATTGGGGTCCGGCGTCGTGGACGTCGGGCTGTAGTTGAAGATGCGTGGCTGCCGCTCGTACGAGAACGACCGGATCACGAGGTCCATCGAGAGCTGCTCGTA
>JAMQPJ010000207.1 GCA_023717585.1 Thermoanaerobaculia bacterium | reverse complement strand
CGGCCACCCGAGCACCGAGAGCGGCATGAGCCACGACGAGAACCATGTGTCGAAGACGTCGGGGTCGCGCACGAGCTTCACCGCCCCGCACGTCGCGCAGGCATCCGGGTCGCCCGCACCCGGCTTTGGCACCGTGACGTGCTGGTCGGCGCAGTACCAGGCCGGGATCTCGTGCCCCCACCAGAGCTGGCGCGAGACGCACCAGTCGCGGATGTTCCGCATCCACTCGTCGTACGTCTTCTTCCAGAGATCGGGCACGAAGCGCGTCTCCCCCGCGTCGGTCGCCGCGACGGCTTTCTCGGCGAGGGGCGCCACCTTCACGAACCACTGGAGGGAGACGAGCGGCTCGACGATCGTGTCGCACCGCTGGCAGCGCGCGAGAGGGATGACGTGGCTCTTCTCGCCGCGGCGCAGGCCGGCGGCGGCGAGATCCCGCAGGACCTTCTTCCGCGCCTCGAAGCGGTCGAGACCGGCGTAGGCGGTCCCCGCGGCCGCGGTCATCTTTCCGTCGAAGCCGATCACGACGATCGACTCGAGCGCACTCCGCTTCCCCGCCTCGAAGTCGTTCGGATCGTGAGCGGGTGTGACCTTCACGACGCCCGTCCCGAACTCACGATCCACGAAGGAGTCGGCGATCACGGGAATGCTGCGGCCCGTCAGAGGCAGCGCGACGCGCTTTCCGGCGAGCCCCGCGTAGCGCTCGTCGTCGGGATGCACGGCGAGCGCCGTGTCGCCGAGCATCGTCTCCGGCCGCGTCGTCGCGACGACGAGCTCGCCCGCCGTTCCGTCCAGCGGATAGGCGATCGAGTAGAGGTGACCCGAGCTCTCGACGTGGTTGACCTCGAGATCGGAGAGGACCGTGGCGCAGCTCGGGCACCAGTTCACCATCCGCTCGGCGCGGTACGCGAGGCCACCGTGGTACAGGGTCGAAAAGACGTGCCGCACGGCGCGGGAGCGCGGCTCGTCGAGCGTGTAGTAGACGCGCGAGAAATCGCACGAGGAGCCGAGGCGCCGGATCTGGTTCAGGATGTCGCCGCGACGTGCCCCGGCCCACTCGCGGCAGAGCGCGACGAACGCCTCCCGCCCGAGGTCATGGCGGCTCTTCCCCGTGCGCTCCCTGAGATCCCGCTCGACGACCATCTGCGTCGCAATTCCCGCGTGGTCGACCCCGGGCACCCACAGCACGGCGCGGCCCTGCATCCTCCGCCAGCGGCAGAGCACGTCCTCGAGCGTGCGCCCGAGCGCGTGCCCGACGTGAAGCCGGCCGGTGACGTTGGGCGGCGGGATGACGATCGTGAAGGGCTTCGCGTCCTTCGCGGCCGCCTCCGGGCGGAAGAACCCCGCGTCCTCCTGCGCCTTGTACCACCGCATCTCGAAGGACGCGGGTTCGAAGTTCTTGCCGAGCTCAGGCCTCTTCGTCATGGGAGACGGCGCAGCATCGCACGAGGGCGCGGTTCAGGGGAAGGGTCGCCGGAGTCTCTAGTCGGCTCGCTCGAGCTCTTCGAGACGCTCTTTCACGAGCCGCTCGGCAAGCTCGGGCACGACGTCCCACGCGATCTTCCGCACGATGCGCTCGCCCGAAAGCTCGAGGACGCGGCGCGCGATTCTGTCGATGTCGTCGTCGGAAAGAGGACCCGCCGCCACCGCCGCGGATGCCGCTGCAGCCGCCTGCGGGATGAGGCTCTTGAGCTCGGTGAGGCTCGCTTCCGCGGCCAGCGCCTCGAGGTCGCCCGGCGAGTGCTCCTCGGAGGACGCCGGACCTTCCAGATCCGCCGCGGCCGCCTTCACGGCGGGCGAGTCCCAGAGATCCGGCCGGGTCGTGCTTCGGCCGGACGCCTCGAAGGCCGCGATGTCCTCGTCGAGGTCGCGATGGGACGGCTCGTCGTCGAGGGCGCCGAGATCCACCTCGTAGTCCGCCGCGGGCGTGAGCGAGTTCGCCGCAGGCGTCAGCGGAAGCCCGAGCGGTTCCGTGAGGGGATCGGAAGGCGGGGCGACGACGCCGGGCGCCGCCTCGGGGGGCATGGGTATCTCGATCTCGGTCTCCCGAAAAACGGGGATCGCCGACGTCGCGTAGATGTCCTCGTCTGGCAGCTTCTCCTCGGGGACCGGCTGGGCCGGTTGCATCGCCGCCAGCGGGAGGGTGAGGAACGTCGCGGGCCCGGACTGGGTCGGATCGGTGGATTCCGCGGGCTCTTCGACGGAAGGGGGAGACGCGGCCGGAGGAGGCGGAGGAGGCGGCGGCTCGGGCGCGGGCGGCGGCTCGGGAGGCGCCGCGGCGCGCTCCTCGGCCGCCTTTTGCACGAGGTCGCGCACGACCGAAGCCAGCGCCTGCGAATCGAAAGGCTTCGTGACGAAGGAGTCGGCGCCCGCGCGCTCGGCGCGCGGTTTGTCGAAGGGTTCGAAGGTTC
>JAMQPJ010000201.1 GCA_023717585.1 Thermoanaerobaculia bacterium | reverse complement strand
CGCGCTCGGCCGCCTGGTACGCGCGGCGCGCCACGGTGGACGGAATCGTCATGATGTCCGTGTACGAGCCGCCCTGCAGGCTCGAGCGGTCGTACCGGACGGGCAACCGCCCGTAGATCGTGTTCGGGTCGCATTTCTGGCCGCGGTCCGGCGCGGCGGAGATCAGCTCGCCGCACCAGAGCGACTCGGCGGGCGTCTGGTTCACGAGGCCGCCGAAGGTGATGTAGACCGACGTCGGACCCTGGCTGTTCACGTTGACGCCCGTCGGGTCGCGACGGATGTCGGCGGCGGCCGGGAGCGCGAGCGCGGCGAGGAGGAACGCGGTGACGGCTGGAGAGTTCCTCACGCGGGTCCTCCTAGAAGAGACTCAGGCTGACGCCGGAACCCACGACCCAGGTCCGGCGAAACGTGTCGATGCCCTGCACGAAGTCGCGCGTGCGCGAGGTCGCCCAGCCGTAGCGTAGCGAGACCTGGCCCGAGAGCCCGTGCGTCCCCTTCCGCGGCGGCTCGAACCGCCAGCCCGTCTCGACGTTCACGGCCCAGTTGAGCCCGTCCCTCGTCGCGGCGTCGTCGGCGTTGGCCGTGCGCGACGCGTTTCCCGAGAGAGTCCCGTTCTTGAAGGGCTTGAGCCCGAGCGTCATCGAGACGCGCTTCGTGCGGTCTACGGCGCCGGTTTCCTTGCTCGCGGAGCGCTCCCAGCCGTACTCGGCCGCGGCGTCGAGGAACGAGGTCACGGGCACGCTGACGTTCGCGGACTGCGCGACGGCGAGAGAGTCGGCCTTTTCGCGCCCGACCTGCCGGTTGTCGGTCATGGAGTAGTTCAGCTTCCAGCCCCAGCGGACGGAGCCGGCCTGCCAGTCGGCGCCGCCCGTGTGGTTCACGGAGAGCTGGTCGGGGATCTGCGTGTCGTTGAACCCGCCGCCCAGCGGGCGGGTCGCGCCGAACTGGTGCGTCTCGTTCAGGCCGTACGTAAGCTGCGGGAGCCACCATCCCGGCTGCTTGCCGCCGAGGAGCGTGCCCAGCGGCACGCCGGCGGTCACGCCGGTCTTTTTCGTCTTCGTCTTCAGGATCGAGACGAGGTCCGCGAGATTGTCCTCGGTCCATCCGTACGAGAACTGCGCCGTCACTGGGCCCAGCCCTGCGTTCATCTCCACCGCGTCCTGCTGGAGGTCGGCCTGCGTCGAGACGGCGACGCTGCGGTACTGCGGGTCGACGCGCTCGTGGCGGAAGGCCACGCCGAGCGTGAACGGCCCCGTCCCCTTCACGACGTCGAGCGCGGCATTCGCGTACGAGGCGGACCGCGTCGTCGGCGCGATGGGGACGACCTTCTCCCCTTGCTCGAGAAGCGGATCGGAGGGGCTCGTGAACTTGCTTCGCGCGAATCCCCCTTCGAGCCGGAGCCGGCCCGCGAACAGGCTCGCGAGCGCGCGCGCGCCGAAGCCAAGGCTCTTTTCGGCGTCGCTCACGAACCCGCGGTTGACGCCGTTTCGGGGCAGGAGCGAGCCGTCCACGACGGTACCTTCGATGCGGAGCGTGCCGGGTGCCGACGGAACGAGCTCGAGTCCGAGCTTGCCGGCATAGACCTGGTGCTCCCGCGTGTCGAGCCCGAGGGCGTTGTCCCAGCCCACGATCGAGGTGCCGTTCACGGCGGTCGCCGAAAGCTCGGCCACCTTGCCGAGAGCGAGCGTTGCCTTGCCGCCGCGGCTCGAGAATGAGCTGATGAGATGGCGGTTGTCGCCGAACGAGACGCCACCCCACTCCAGAGAGCCCGGGCCCAGCGCGAGCTTCAACCCGTAGCTCGCGAGGTCGGCGCGGTCGGCCGCCTGGCCCCTCTCGCCGAAGCGCAGGGCGTCCTCCCGGCGGGCGGCCAGCGCGAGAGCCATCTGCGCCGTCAGGCCGTTCGCGCCGCGGCCGAGATCCGCCGAGAGGGTCGCCTGGCCGGTGAGGTCCTGGAACGCGCGCCGCTCTGAAGCAGCCGAGTCCGGGAAATGGCCCTCGGCGAGCTGCCCCTTCAGCGTGACGTCGAGCTTCGGCGCGACCGAGGCACGCTCGAGGCCGCCCGGCTTGAGGACCTTGAGCGGAAGCTTCGCGATCTCCTTCCACTCCTGCCCGGGCGTCACGAGGAAGACGACGATCTCCTGCTCGCCCGACGGGAGCGGCCGGAGCTTCGGCCGGTAACGCAAGCCCGCGTCCGTGGCCTCGAAAAGGTCGGTCACGTCCGTCTTGCCGATCTGGACCGCGATCCGCCCCTCTTCGGCGCGCGGGACCCGGTTCGTGACGATCTCGATCGGGAACCGCCGGCTAACCCACTCCTGTCCACCGGTCTCGAGCCTCGCGGTGAGTGCGTCGTCTCCCGCGAGGCCCGGACCGATGGCGAGAGTCAAGGTGAGGGCGGCGGCGCGTGCCGCGGCTCTCATGGGATCACTTCTTCACCGGCAGGGGGCCGAGCTTGATCTTGGCGATGTTCTTGTTCATGGTGCTGGACTTGAGGGTAGCAAGCTGGGTCGACGAGAACTTCGGCACGACGAAGCGCTTGCCCTTGGACGCCGTCTTCTGCGCCTGGAACTTGACGAGGGAGGAGTGCGCCTTCGTCGCCGCCTGGTCGAACTTCGAGCGGGCGTTCGGCTTCAGCGTGTTCAGGTTCAGGAAGGCGTTCTTTCCGGCGTCGAGCGCCTTGCCCGGGAGGTTCACGAGGCGGGAAGCCGCGTCTCCGAGGTCGCCGAGAAGCTTGTTCCGGCGGCTCGAGTCCGTGGCGAGTCCGCCGAGTTTGCCGATGGCTTTTCCGAAATCGAGCGGCGCGCCGGGGTTGGTTCCCCAGACGTCCTTGTAGATGTCCCTCTCGTCCGACTCGATCGCTTTCCACTCCGAGTCGGCCTTGTTCTTCGCAGCGGTGATTCCGGTCGCGCCCTGTGTGGCGATGTTGTTGAGAATCTGGCCGCCGTCGACGAGGAGGGCCCCCGCGGCGATGTAGTCGGCCATGGCCTTTCCCGCCTCGCCGCCGATCTCATCGACGGTGTCCTGCATCTTCCCGTAGCAGACGACGAGCTTCTGGGTGTTGTCGCCGATCTGCGTCACGAGGTCGCCGCCGAGCCGGGCCACCTTCGGGGCGACGTTGTCCTCGACGATCGCCGAGGCCCGGTTGAGCGCGTCGATGGCGTTGTTCAGGCTCGTTTCGATCCTCTCGAGGCGCGGGGCGGACTTGCTCCCGAGCTCCTGCCCGAGCTTCGCGAGAGCGTCGCTCGCGGCGACGAGTGCCTTCACGCTGTTCCGTACGCTCTGCACGAGCTTTACGGTCGAGTCGACGAACTTCTGGATCTTCGAGACGTAGTCCTGCATCTTGGCGAGGTCGCTCGTGGCGGCGGTGCAGGGCGCGGAGCCGACCGCCGCGATCAGGCCGCTCGAGGCCGCGACGGGAACGCCGGCGACCGTGGCCCAGCAGGCGCCACCGAACTCCACCGCGGTCTCCGGGCAGGCGACGGCGCCGGCGGTGGCCG
>JAMQPJ010000199.1 GCA_023717585.1 Thermoanaerobaculia bacterium | reverse complement strand
AGCGTCGCCTGCCGGGCGAAGTCCTTCCGGGGCCCGAGCATGATCGCCGCGACGAGGGCCGCCACGCCGGCGTTGATGTGGACGACCGTGCCGCCCGCGAAGTCCAGCGCGCCGAGCTTTCCGAGGAACCCCCCGCCCCACACCCAGTGCGCGACGGGCGCGTAGACGGCGAGAGACCAGAGAACGATGAAGAGGAGGTACGCCGGAAAGCGTTTCCGCTCGACGATCGCGCCCGAGATGAGCGCGGCCGTGATGATCGCGAACGTCCCCTGGAACGCCATGAAGAGGAGGTGCGGGATCGTCGCGGCGGCGGGCGCCGGCCCGAGGCCGACGCCGGAGAGGAACGCGTACGAAAGGCCGCCGACCACCTGCCCTGGCGCGAAGGCGAGCGAGTAGCCGAGAAGCGCCCACGCGATGCCGACGAATCCGAGCGCGGCGACGCTCATCATCATCGTGTTGAGCGCGTTCTTCGAGCGCACGAGGCCGCCGTAGAAAAACGCGAGCGCGGGCGTCATGAGGAGGACGAGGGCGGTGGCGACGAGGACCCAGGAGATATCGGCAGCGTTCATGCTTCGCGCCCTAGCAAGGGCCGTGCACACGGAAAAAGAGAGAAGGAGACTTCCTGGAAGGGGAAGAGGGCATGCGCCATCAGTGGTTTGCGCCGCCTCATCTCGTCGTGGGTGAGGCAACAAAAGTGTCTTACCCCTTGAGAAACCCTACTCTTTTGTCTTTCTCTCGCTCTTTTTCTCGCCGCGGGCGAGGTTCCGGAGATGCGCGTTGCCGCCGAGCACGCGCGAAAACCCGGAAGAGCGGCGGGCTCAGGTGCATCCGGGTCCGCGGTCCTCCGCTGTCGCATGAGACGCCTACAACAATGTCGGAAAACGAATTCAGGACGACAAGTTTGTCCGTGGGCTGAGGCCTCGCCGCCACCCATCGTAGCGACGCCGCAGGTTGGCAAGGGCGACCGTCGCCGTGTTCAGTCCGGGTACGGCGCGGTGAGGAGCGCCGCCATCGTCCGCATGCCGCTCAGGTAGTTGCCCATGCGCAGGTTCTCGTCGTAGGCATGCTGGTTGTTGTCGGCGTTGACGACGGGGACCAGCACGAACGGCGCCTTCAGCGGTCCGACGATCTCGTGCGTCGGCAGCGTGCCGCCCATCATGCGGATGCGGACGAGCGGCGCGGACGCGCCGCCCTGCCACGCCCCGGCGATCGCAGCGGACGCCCAGCGGCCGACGGGGGAGTCGACGGGCTGGCGCGCCGCTTCCGCGGGGAGGTGCGGGTCGAGCCGCGCGAGCCTCGAGAAGCTCGCGCGCTCGTCGTCGGTGGGCTCCCTGTCGACGAGGCGATAACCCTGCGCCGCGACGTGCTTCCTCAGGAGGTCGACGAGGTACGCGGGGTCGGACTCGACCGTCGAGCGAAGGTCCATCTCGGCGACGGCGTCTCGCGGGATGATGTTCGCGGCCTTGTCGCCGACGTTCGCCGATCCGAGTCCGTGCACGTTGAGCGACGGGAACTGGAGCGACTCCTGGTAGGTCGCGCCGACCTTCTCCGGCTGCGCGATGCCCACGCGCTTTTTCAGAGCCGCCTCGTCGTCCGGGACCTCGGCGAGGACCTTGCGGTCCGCCTCCGTCAGGTTCGTGCGCGCGTACCAGCCGGGGATCGTGACACGGCCGTCCTCGTCCTTCATGCTCGAAAGGAGCCGCGCGAGGCGCTGCGCAGGGTTGGGAACCCAGTTGCCGAAGTGACCGCTGTGGAGCGGCGCGCGCGGCCCGTAGACGGTGAGCGTGGCCGTCACGATGCCGCGGTTGCCGAAGGCGGCGGTCGGCCGCCCGCTCGCGTGGACGGGGCCGTCGAGGAGGACGAGGGCGTCGGCCGTGAGGAGCGCCATGTTCGCGGCGACGGCGGCGGCGATGCCCGGCGAGTTGACCTCCTCCTCGCTGTCGAGGAGGACCTTCACGTTGACCGCGGGGTCGATCTTCCGGGCGCGCAGAAGGTCGAAGACCGCGAGGAACATCGCGATCGGGCCCTTGTCGTCGGAGGACGAGCGCGCGAACACGCGCAGCTCGGGGTCGAAGCCCGGCTTCATCAGCTCGGCGCGGTCGATCTCGGCCCATTTCCCGTCCGCGCCGCGGCGC
>JAMQPJ010000194.1 GCA_023717585.1 Thermoanaerobaculia bacterium | reverse complement strand
CGGTATCCCACGCTCCCGACCTTGACGTCGCCCACGCTGTAGAGGAGCGCCAGGACGAGCGGCACGCCGACCAGCGCCACGATGTACAGAATCGCCGGAAGGAGCATCGCCGGCCCGAGCCAGCTCTCGCGGCGTCTCGCGCTCACGTCTTCCGGATCCCCGTCGCCGCGTCGAAGAGCTTCAGGTGGCGCCTCTCGACGGCGAAGTCGTACGTCGCGTCCTTCGTGAACAGGCCGGCGTGCGTCGAGGCGATGCGCGAGACGACCTTCGCCCCGGCGAAGGGGCCGTCCGCGAGCGTGCCGTAGAGGATGCGCTCGGCCCCGAGGTATTCCTCGTGGCCGAGCGTGAGGCGATGCGGGACCGACTCCGGTGCGGCGAGGGCCCGGGCGGGAAGGAAATGCTCGGGGCGAAAGCCCGTGATCCCGTTCGGGCCGTTCACGAGATTCATCGGGGGCGAGCCCAGGAAGGTCGCGACGAACGTGTCGGCCGGCTCGTCGTAGACCTCGGCGGGTGTGCCGATCTGGCGGACGCGGCCCTTGTCCATCACGACGATTCGGTCGCCCATGGCCATCGCTTCGACCTGGTCGTGCGTGACGTAGATCGTCGTCGTCCCGATCCGCTTCTGGAACTGCTCGAGCTCCTCGCGGGCCGACAAACGAAGCTTCGCGTCGAGGTTCGAGAGGGGCTCGTCGAGCAGGAAAAGCGAGGGCTCGCGCACGATCGCGCGGGCGAGGGCGACGCGCTGCCGCTCGCCGCCCGAGAGCTCGCGGGGCTTGCGGTCCATGAGGTGGCCGATGCCGAGGAGACCCGCGGCCCAGTCGGCCTTCTTCTGGCGCTCGTCCTTCTTCACGCCCTGGGACTTCAGCGGGAAGACGATGTTTCCGAAAACGGACAGGTGCGGGTAGAGCGCGTAGCTCTGAAACACCATCGCGATGCGCCTCTCGCGCGGCGTCTGGTCGTTGACGACGGCGCCGCCGATGAGGATCTCGCCCGCGGTCGGCACCTCGAGCCCCGCGATCATGCGCAGGAGCGTCGTCTTGCCCGAGCCGGAGGGGCCGAGCAGGACGAGGAACTCTCCTTCGCGGCTCTCGAGGTCCACGTCGAGGACGGCGCCGACGGCGCCCTTCCGGAAGGTCTTCGTCAGTTTTCGGGTTTCGACGACGGCCATTCGCCCGTCATTTCCACTTGTCGAAGATCCGCTTGATCTCCTTCTCCGCCGCCCGGGCGGCTTCCTCGGGAGACATCTCGTCGCGCGCGGCTTTCGCGAACATCGTCGGGATGACGAACGTGTTGAAGACCTCGTCGATGCCGGCCGTGGCATAGCCCGGATAGCCCACGTTCGTCGCCCAGTCGAGCACGTTCGCGAGAACCTTGTACTTGTCGGGCGGAACCCCCTTGGCGTCGCTCGCGACCTGCTTCGCCAGGTCCGGAACCGTCTTCGGGAAGCACGGGAAGTTGTAGAACTCGCTCGCGGTGAAGGCGGCTCCGAAGGAGTCGATGTAGTCGATGAGGAACTTCTTCGCCCCTTCCTTGTTCTCGGCGAAGTTCCAGATGGCGTAGCAGTCCATGACGTGCTCGGCGGCGATGCGCCGTACCGGTCCCTTGGGCGCCGCGCAGATCTGAATGGCCTTCGACATCTCGGGGTTGTCCTTTTCCGCCGTGCGGGTGACCGAGATGGCGTTGCAGACGAAGGAGAGCTTCTTGGCCAGGATGCCGCGGTTGTTCGACGAGGGATCCCACGTGAAGACCTCCGGGGTCATCGCCTCCTTGTAGAGCGCACGGACGTACTTGATCGCGTCCAGCGTCTGCGGCGAGTAGATCGTGCAGGCTCCCTTCTCGTCCTGCTCGGCGCCCCCGAAGGACCAGAGGACGGCGCGCATCGCCATGTTCGTGTCGAGCTCCTGCGAAAGGCCGACGCCGACCGGGTTTCCGAACTGGTCCTTGATCTTCTTGCCGCCGACCCTGACGTCGTCCCACGTGTCGGGACCGTTCGGGAAGCCGACCTGCTCCCAGAGGTCCTTGCGGTAGTTGCCGGGGTCCGGAACGTAGGAGTCCGAGAACGCGAAGTACTTTTTCGTCTTCGGGTTGAACGTGGACTTGTGGGCGAGGTCGATCTTCTTGCCGTGCTTACTCTCGACGGCGTCGTAGATCTCCTTGTGGTCGATGACCTGGGCCTCGTACGCCGCGGGCGGCGACAGGAACATGAAGAGGTCATGGCCCTTCTTCGCGGCGACCTCGGCGGCGGCGCGCGCGTTTATCTCGCCGATCGAGATGTGGTCCACGATCACGTTCGTGTTGTTCTTCGCGCCCCATTCCTTCGTGAAGACCCCGTCGAACCACTTGTCGTAGCCCGGAACGAAATGGCTCCATTGAATGATTTTCAGCGTCTTCTGCTGTGCCTCGGCGCGGCCGGAGAACAGGAAGGCGGGCCCCCCGACTCCGGCGGCGATCGCGCCGCCTCCGGCGAGTTTCGTGAACGTTCGACGGGTGATTCCGCGGGGCTGCTTCCTCTTCATGACCGCACTCCTCCGGCCGGTTTCGGCCTTGACGTCGACGTTGAAGGATCCGGGTTCTGCTCTTGGTCGCGATGATAACTAGATCACCAGGCGCGAGGGAGGTCAAATGGGGACCGTTGTGATATGAATCCGCATGGTGAATGAACGGGAAATCCCGCTCGCCCTCACGTTCGACGACGTTCTCATCCTACCCGCCCGCTCGAAAGTCCACCCGGCCGAGACCGACCTGAAGACGAGGCTCGCGCCGGGGATCGGGCTGAACATCCCCATTCTCTCGGCCGCGATGGACACGGTCACCGAGTCGCGCCTCGCGATCGCGATGGCCCAGAACGGAGGCCTCGGCGTCATTCACAAGAACCTGACGATCGAGGCCCAGGCCGCCGAGGTCGACAAGGTGAAACGCTCGGAGAGCGGGATGATCGTCGACCCCGTCACGTGCCGCCCGACGCAGAAAATCTCGGAGGCTCTCGAGGTGATGGCGAACTTCCGGATCTCGGGCGTCCCCGTCGTGGACGACCGCGGCAAGCTCGTCGGGATCCTGACGAACCGCGATCTCCGCTTCGAGACGCGCATGGACCTCCCCATCTCCGAACGAATGACGAAGGAGAACCTCGTGACCTGTCCGCCGGGCACGACTCTCGAGCAGGCCAAGGAGCTCCTCCACCGTCACCGGATCGAAAAGCTGCTCGTCGTGGACAAAGCGGGGAATCTCAAGGGCCTCATCACCGTCAAGGACATCCAGAAGCAGATCAAGTACCCGAGCGCGTGCAAGGACTCCTTCGGACGCCTGCGCGTGGCGGCGGCCGTGGGTGTGAGCGGCGACCTCCTCGACCGCTCGCGCGAGCTCGTCACCGCGAAGGTCGACCTCCTCGTCCTCGACTCCTCCCACGGCCACAGCGAGGGCGTGCTTTCCGCCCTGAAGTCCCTGAAGAGAAGGTTCCCGTCGACACCCGTGCTCGCGGGAAACGTCGCCACCGCCGAAGGCACGCGCGACCTCGTGCGCCGCGGCGCGGACGCCGTGAAGATCGGCATCGGCCCTGGTTCCATCTGCACGACGCGCGTCGTCACCGGCGCGGGGGTGCCGCAGATTCACGCGATCCGCGAGTGCGTGAGGGGCGCCGGCAAGTCGAACGTCTCGCTCGTCGCGGACGGCGGGATCAAGTTCTCGGGCGACGTCACGAAGGCCCTCGCCGCAGGCGCGCACTCCGTGATGATCGGCAGCCTTTTCGCGGGCACGGACGAAGCGCCCGGCGAGACCATCCTCTACCAGGGCCGCACGTTCAAGGCATACCGCGGCATGGGCTCGCTCGGAGCCATGAAACAGGGCTCGGCGGACCGCTACTTCCAGGACGAGGAAGAGCCCCGAAAGATGGTGCCCGAGGGCATCGAGGGCATGGTGCCTCACAAGGGCCCCGTCTCGACGCTCCTGGCGCAGCTCACCGGGGGCGTGCGTTCGGGCATGGGCCTCGCGGGCGCCGCGAGCCTGCCCGAGCTGGTGAAGAAGGCGAAATTCGTGCGCATCACGGCGGCCGGCCTCAAAGAGAGCCACGCGCACGACGTCATCATCACGAAAGAAGCTCCGAACTACCGGCGCGAAGAGATTTGATCCGGCGGACTTCCGGCCCATGAGACGCGCGGCATCCCTTCTACTCCTGGTCGGAATCGCGCCCGGCTGGGCGCCGGCCTTCGCAGCGCCGCCGAGGCCGTGGAACCTCCAGCTCGAGAAAGGAAAGCGCGCGCCGACGACCGTCACGGCCACGAACCGGTGCAAGGCGACGCACACGTTCGAGGTGACCACGGAACCGGGGCTGACGTGGATGACCTTCCCGGCGGCGCGGTCCGTCGAGGTCGCACCCGGCGCCGCCGGTACAGTTCCGGTCACCGTGAACGCCTCGGGACTCGACGTGGGCGAAGTCGAGGGCGACGTGACGGTGCACTGCCTCGACTGCAAGGCCGACCTCCTTTGCGCGCAGGACGTGGATCTCTTCCACGTGCGCCTCAAGGTCCTGTGGCCCGAGGAAGAGCTGAAGCGGCTCGACCCGGGCGAGTACGCACCTGCGCAAGTGATGCTCGCGTTCGACGACGGCGCCCGCGGTTCGCAGCGGCCACCCGCCGAGCACGTTCACGGGACCGTCACACGATCGGAGAGCTTCGAGCTCCCGTCCATCCATCGGCGAGTCTCGCTCCTGACGCTTCCGCCGGGCTCCTCCGTTCCCCTTGCCGTCCTCCAGGCCCAGAAGGACCCCGCGGTTCGCCTCGCCCAGCCGAACTTCGTCTACGAGCTGGCGCAGCTCGCATACAACGACCCCTACGCTGCCGAGCAGTGGGGGCCGAGGCGCATGGGGGTCGAGGCGGCCCACCGGACGTCCACGGGCAAGAACGTGAAGCTCGTCGTCCTCGACTCGGGCGTCGACTTCCGGCACCCCGACCTGAAAAGGCGCATCGCGGAGAAGGTCAGCTTCGTTCAGGGCGGGACGTACGAGCGCGACCCGCACGGGACGTCCATGACCGGCGCGATCGCGGCCGAGCCGAACAACAGGATCGGGATCTACGGCGTTGCGCCCGACGCCGAGATCTTCTCGGCCCGGGTCTGCGCTCCGAAGGTCCCGCACGCGCCGGAGGCCTGCGTATCCGAAGGCGTGGCTCGCGGGCTCGACTTCGCCGTCGTCAAGGGCGCTTCCGTCGCGAGTCTGAGCCTCGCGGGCCCTTACGACCCTCTCGTGAGGCAGCTCGTCGACCGCGCCGTCTCGCGGGGCGTCGTCGTCGTGGCCGCCGCCGGGAACTCGGGGCCCTCGGCGCCGCCCCGGTATCCCGCGGCTCTCCCGAACGTGATCGCCGTCTCGGCCATCGACTCGAACGACAAGGTCTACGAGAGGGCGAACCGGGGCCCGCACGTCAAGGTCGTGGCTCCCGGCGTGAACGTCTTCACGACGCTGCCGGACGGCAGGTACGGTCCGTCCACGGGCACGTCGATCGCGACGGCGCACGTCAGCGGGGTCGTGGCGCTTCTCCTGTCGGCGCACCCGGGTCTTTCCCCGAAGGAGGTCGAGGACATCCTGACGTCCACCGCGAGCGACCTCGGCCCGCCGGGCAAGGACGACACGTTCGGATGGGGTGCGGTCGACGCCTGCCGCGCCCTCGCGAAAGCGGCGAAGGCGCCGGGCTCCTGCGACTGAGAGGGAGACGCGAGCGGCTTTCTCAGGTCCCCGCGAACTGGACGCCGTCGAAGACGAGCGTCGGCGTGCGTGAGGAGGAATAGGGATACGGGTCGTTGCCGACGGCCTGGAGCCGCTTCCAGAGCTCGAGGTGGTTGCCCGCGATGTTCATCTCGGAGACCGGTTCCGCGAGTTTCCCGTCGTGGACGCGGAAGCCCGCCACGCCGAACGAGAAGTCTCCGGTCGCGGAGTTCGAGTTCCCTCCGAGGAAGCCCGTCACGAGGATGCCGTCCTTGACGTCGGCGACTAGCTCCTCCTTCGACTTCGCCCCGAGCGTCCACGCGAGGTTCGACTGCCCGCCCGTCGTCGGGCTCACCTTCAGCTTCCGCGCGTAGTACGTGTCGAGGAAGTACGACTTCAGGGCGCCCGCCGTGAAGATCGGCCGGCGCCTGGCGGCCATCCCTTCTCCGTCGTAGAGGCGGGACGCGAGACCCTTCGGGAGCAGAGGGTCGTCCGTCACGTCGAGACGGGCGCTTCCGATCTCCTGGCCCAGCTTTCCCTCGAGAAAGGACCGCTTCTGCTGCAGCGTGCCGCCGGAAAGCGCCTGAAAGAGCGCGCCGACGAGACGCCCGCCGGCCCGGTTGTCGAGGACCATCGGGAGGACGGCTGATTCCGATTTCTTCGACCCGATGCGCGCGAGTGCGCGCTTCGCGGCCTCCGTTCCGATCTCCATCGCGGAAGGCAGCTCCGCGACGAAGCGCCTCCCCATGTACGCCCACTCCTGCGGCTTTCGGCCGTCCGGGTCTTTCGCGCTCACCTCGGCGCCGGCCCAGAACTGCGTGTCCGCGCGCGAGCCCGTGAAACCGTTCGAGCACACGAGCGCCGTCTCGCTCAGGATGTCGGATACGCCGGACGTCACGGAGTTGATCGACTCGTGCCCCGGAACCGCGCGGCAGGCAGCCTCGATCTCCTTCGCGAGTCGGAGGCGCTTCTCCGGCGAGACTTCCGCGTAGCGCGCGTCGTGGATCTTCAGGTCCACGGCCGCCTGGCCGGCGTAAAGCGCGGGCTCGGGCAGCGCCCGGAACGGGTCCTTCGCGAGCGTCCGCGCCACGGCGATGGATTCCTGGACGAACGCCTCGAGCGCCTCGGGCCTCAGGTCGCTCGTGGACGCGGCCGCGTAGCGGCCGTCCACGAAGAGGCGCAGCGAGAGACCGCGCGTCGTGGCCTCGTGGACCTTTTCGAGCCTGCCGTCGCGCCAGTCGATCGAGATCTCGCGCACGCGATGCACTCCGGCGCAGGCCTCGCCGGCGCCTTTCTTTTTCGCAAGGGCGACAGCGTCGGTTCCGATGGCGGTGAGGGAGGAAGTTTTCGACATGCTCGCCCCCTCAGCCCTTCGCGCCGCGGCCGCCGACCGTGATCGACGCCACGCGCACCGTCGGAATGCCCTGCGAGACGGGGACGCTCTGGCCGTTCTTGCCGCACGTCCAGCCGCCCTCGTCGATCTTCAGGTCGTCCGAGACCATGTCGATCTTCTCGAGGACCTTCGGGCCGTTGCCGATGATGTTCACGTCCTTGATGGGTTTCGTGAGCGCCCCGTCCTCGATGAGGAACCCGTTCTTGACGTAGAACGTGAAATCGCCGGGTCCGATGTTCACCTGGCCGTTCGTGAAGCTCGAGCAGAAGATGCCCTTCTTCACCGACGCGATGATCTCCTCGGTCTTGTGCGGTCCCGGCAGCATGTACGTCGAGCGCATGCGCGGCATCGGCGCGTGCTGGTAGCTCTCGCGCCGCCCGTTCCCCGTGGGCTTCACCCCGTAGTGCTTCGCCGAAATGGAGTCGTGGAGGTACGTCGTGAGAATCCCGTTCTCCACGAGCATCGTCCGGCCGGCCGGCATGCCCTCGTCGTCCACGTTGAGGGCGCCGCGCGCGGCCGTCTGAGTGCCTTCGTCGACGATGTTCACGAACGGCTTCGCGATCGCCTTCGCGATCTTGTCCGAATAGATGGACGTGCCCTTGCGGTTGAAGTCCGCCTCCATCCCGTGCCCGATCGCCTCGTGGAGGAGGATGCCGGAGGAACCCGCGGCGAGAACGACGGGCATCTCGCCGGCCGGCGGCTGCACGGCCTCGAAGAGGATCGTGGTGCGCGAGACGGCCTCCTTCACGGCGCGCTCCAGGCGCTCCGGCGTGTAGTAGCCGAGGTCCGCGCGCCCTGCCACGTTGTAGGCGTTCGTCTCCTTGCGGCCGTCCTGCTCGGCGACGCACGAGACGTAGAGGCTCGTCATCGGGCGGATATCCTCGACGAGCCGGCCTTCGCTGTCCGCGATGAGCACGGCCGAACCCTGGTCCATGAATGAAA
>JAMQPJ010000174.1 GCA_023717585.1 Thermoanaerobaculia bacterium | reverse complement strand
GAAGGAGATCGCGCGCGCGCGGAGGGAAGGCCTCGCCGTCGTTCTCACCGCCGCGACGAAGGGCAAGCGCGAGCACGTGGAGCGGCTCCTCGCCGAATACGAGATCGACCACCAGGGAAAAGCCGGGGACGCGGTCTCCCCGCTCGCCCCGGGGGCGTGCCGCGTCGTCTCGGGCGGCCCCCGCTCGGGCTTCCTGTTCCGGGGGGCGGGCGTTCTCCTTCTCACGGCGGTGGATCTCTTCGGCGAGCCGCGCACCCAGGCGCCGCGGAGGAAGTCCGCGTCGGAGGCTTTCCTCTCGGACCTGCGCGACCTCAAGGTGGGCGACATCGTCGTGCATCGCGACTACGGGCTGGGACGGTTCGCCGGTCTCGCGCACGTGGAGGACGCGGGGCTCATCCGCGAGATGGTGGACGTGCGCTACGCGGGAGACGCGAAACTCCTCGTCCCGGTCGAGCGGCTGGACCTCATCCAGAAGTACGCCGCGGCCGGCGAAGGGCCGCTCCCCGCGCTCGACAGGCTCGGCGGCCTCGGCTGGGAGAGGCGGAAGTCCTCGGTCCGAAAAGCCGTGAAGGACATCGCCGACCAGCTCCTGAAGCTCTACGCGCGCCGCGCGGCCGCGCCCGGGCACGCGTTCTCGAAGGACTCGCCCTGGCAGAAGGAGTTCGAGGAGGCGTTCGAGTACACGGAGACGCCCGACCAGGCGGCGGCGATCCGCGACGTGAAGAAGGACATGGAGTCGGACAAGCCGATGGACCGGCTGCTGTGCGGCGACGTGGGGTACGGGAAGACCGAGGTCGCGATGCGGGCGGTCTTCAAGTGCGTGCTCGACGGCAAGCAGGCCGCGCTGCTCGCGCCCACGACGATCCTCTCGGACCAGCACTTCCGCACGTTGAAGAGGCGGTTCGCGGCGTTTCCCGTCTCGATCGACATCCTGACGCGCTTTCGCGGAAAGGAGGACGGGAAGGAGCTGCTGAGGCGCCTTCGGGAGGGGACGCTCGACGTCGTCGTGGGAACGCACCGGCTTCTCAGCAAGGACGTCGCGTTCAAGGACCTCGGCCTCCTCGTCGTGGACGAGGAGCAGCGCTTCGGCGTGGCGCAGAAGGAGCGCATCAAGGACTGGCGCGCGTCGGTGGACGTCCTCGCGATGTCGGCGACGCCGATTCCACGCTCGCTCCACCTGTCGCTCGCGGGCATCCGCGACCTTTCCGTGATCGAGACGCCGCCGAAGGACCGCCTCGCGATCGCGACGCACGTCGTGCCGGTGGACGACGCGGTCATCCGCGACGCGATCCGCGCGGAGGTCGACCGTGGCGGGCAGGTTTTCGTCGTCCACAACCGCATCGAGTCGCTCGGCATCTGGCGCGAGAAGCTCGCGGCGCTCGTGCCGGAAGTCCGGGTCGTCACCGCCCACGGCCAGATGTCGGAAGGCGAGCTCGAGCGCGCGATGCGCGCGTTCGTCACGCGCGCGGCCGATCTCCTCCTCGCCACGACGATCGTCGAGAACGGCCTCGACATCCCGTCTGCGAACACGATGCTCATCGACCGCGCCGAGCTGTACGGTCTCTCGCAGCTCTACCAGCTCCGCGGGCGCGTCGGC
>JAMQPJ010000367.1 GCA_023717585.1 Thermoanaerobaculia bacterium | reverse complement strand
CAGAACCTAGGTTCCCTCTTCCCATCCAGCCAAGTATTTCTCCTGCTCCTTCGTCAGCACGTCGATGGCGATGCCCATCGAGGCGAGCTTGAGGCGTGCGATCTCGGCGTCGATCGCAGGGGGGATCGCGTGGACCTTGTTTCCGAGCGTCGCGTGGTTCCTGACCATGTACTCGGCACCCAGGGCTTGATTCGCGAAAGACATGTCCATCACCGACGCCGGGTGGCCTTCGGCGGCCGCGAGGTTGATGAGACGTCCGTCTCCGAGGAGAAAAATCGTGCGGCCGTCCTTGAGGCGGAACTCCTCGACGAACTCGCGAATCATGCGGCGCGACGAAGCCCGCTTCTCGAGAGACGGGATGTCGATCTCGACGTTGAAGTGGCCCGAGTTCGCGACGACCGCGCCGGACTTCATCACGGCGAAGTGCTCGTCGGAAAGGACGCTCTTGTTGCCCGTCACCGTGACGAAGATGTCCCCGAGCTTCGCGGCCTCGGACATGGGCATCACGCGGAAACCGTCCATCGCGGCCTCGATCGCACGGACCGGGTTGATCTCAGTGACGATCACGTTCGCACCGAGGCCCTTCGCCCGCATCGCGACGCCCTTGCCGCACCAGCCGTAGCCGGCCACGGCGACGTTCAGGCCCGCGATGAGGAGATTCGTCGCCCGGATGATGCCGTCGATCGTGGACTGGCCCGTGCCATACCGGTTGTCGAAGAAATGCTTGGTCTCCGCGTCGTTCACGGCGACGACCGGGAACTTCAGGACGCCTTCCTTTTCCATGGCCTTGAGACGAATGACGCCCGTCGTCGTCTCCTCGGTTCCGCCGATGATCCCTTCGAGAAGAGCCTTCCTCTCGGCGGCCGAAAGGCCCCGGGCCCAGGCCGCGAGGGACGGCTCGAGCTGCGCTTCCTTGCCGAGGGCGATGAACAGGAGCGACGACACGAGGTCCGCGCCGTCGTCCATCGTCATGTTCGGCTTGTGCCGGAGCGCGGCCTGAATGTGCGCGTAGTACGTCCGGTTGTCCTCGCCCTTGATCGCGTACGTCGAGATTCCGAATTCGGCCACGAGCGCGGCGGCCACGTCGTCCTGCGTGGAGAGCGGGTTCGAGGCGCAGAGCACCACGTCGGCGCCGCCGGCCTGGAGCGCGCGCGCGAGGTTTCCCGTCTCGGTCGTGACGTGGAGGCAGGCAGACAGCCGGATGCCGGCGAGCGGCTTTTCTCTCTCGAATCGCTCGCGGATCCGGGCGAGAACGGGCATCGAGCGATCGGCCCATTCCATGCGGAGCCGGCCCTTGCCGGCGAGAGCGAGGTCCTTCACGTCGTGTGCGGGCAGAGTTGAAACGGTCATTTGGAACTCCCTTCAAGCATCAATCAGAATGTCGGGTCCGAAGAGAACGATTCTTCGAATGGTGAACAGGGCTGGGCCCCGCCGCTGCCTTGCCGGTTGAAACCAGGCGCGCCGGAATCTCTTTCCTTTCAAGAGAATCTCTCGTGGGTTCCCGTCTTAGTCCGGTGTTTCGCACGGCGTCGACGATGTACGTGGCGAGCGCGACTTCCCCCGAGTCCGAGG
>JAMQPJ010000118.1 GCA_023717585.1 Thermoanaerobaculia bacterium | reverse complement strand
CTGCTGGCCCAGTACGAGAACTCCTTCAAGAACCTGCAGGAGGGCCAGATCATCCGGGGCCGCGTTCTCGCGATTACCCCTTCCGAGGTGATCGTCGACATCGGCTACAAGTCCGAAGGGATCATCTCCCTGTCGGAGTTCACGTCCGCGATGACCGCCTCGATCGTGTCGCCGACGTTCAGGAGCTTGGACGGGTTCTTGACCCGCTTCGTCCAGGACATCTCGCTCACGTGGATCAATCCCTCGACACCCTCCTCGAGCTCGACGAAAGCCCCGTAGTCGGTGAGCGAGACGACCTTTCCGCGCACGCGGGCTCCCACCGGGTAATGGGCCGGCAGGTCGTGCCACGGGTCGGGCTTCAACTGTTTCATCCCGAGTGAGATGCGGCCCGTGGCCTCTTCGAAGCGGAGGACCTTCACGTCGACTTCCTGGCCCACGTGCACGGCGTCCGATGGGTGCGCGAGGCGGCCCCACGTCATGTCGGTCACGTGAAGGAGGCCGTCGATTCCGCCGAGGTCCACGAACGCGCCGTAGTCGGTGAGGTTCTTGACGACGCCCTTGAGCACGCGTCCGTCCGCGAGCGCGTCGGACGCTTCCTTCTTCTTGACCTCGGCGACTTCGTCGAGGATGGCCTTCCGCGACAGGACGATGTTGCCGCGCTTCTTGTCGAGCGAGACGACACGGAACTCGAGCTCGCGCCCCTTGAGGACGTCGAGGTTCTTGAGCGGGCGCGAGTCGGCGATCGAGCCCGGGAGAAAAGCCCGCACGCCGATATCCACGGACAGCCCGCCCTTCACCCGCTCGAGGACGCGCCCCCTGACGGACGTGTTCGAGGAGAACGCCTGCTCGACCAGGTCCCACGCCTTTCCGCGGCGGGCCTTCTCGTAGGAAAGGACGACGTAACCGTTGGGGCCTTCGGTGCGCTCGAGCACCGCTTCGATCTCCTGTCCCGGATGGGGAAGGCGGTCGGCCGGCATGTGGTGGAACTCGGAGCGGGGAATCATCCCCTCCGACTTGTAGCCGATGTCGACGAGGATCTCGTCGGCCGTCACCTGAAGCACACGGCCCCGGATGAGCTCTCCCTCCTTGAGAGAGCGCTCGCTCTCGGCGAGAAGGCGTGCGAATTCTCCGTCCTGCGCGCCCTCATCGGCCTCCTGGCCGCCGTCGTTCTTCGGGTCCCTAGGCGACATGTACGCGTGCTCCTTCGCGGTTTGATATTGGGTCGCCTGGATCGCCTCGAGGCAAGCGCTTAAGCGGCCGGAACCGTTGATGTTAGACGGGCGGAACGGGGCGGTCAACCGGCCGGCGTAACGGGCCGACCGACGGCCGAAAGCACGCGATCCACGACTTCCGCGACGGAGAGCGCCGACGTGTCCAGCCGGGTGTACGTTCCGTCGTCCGTGAGCGGCGAGTCGGCCCGCGTCGCGTCCGCATGGTCGCGCGACTCCATGTCCGCGAGGACCTGTTCGTAGGTCTGCGGCGAATTTCTCGCCGACAGCTCCGCGAAACGGCGGCGGGCCCGCACCGCGGGGGACGCTGTGAGAAAGAACTTGTGCGGCGTCTCGGGAACGACCTTCGTGCCGATGTCCCGGCCCTCGAGCACGCCGCCCCCTTCCAGCGCGAGGCTGCGCTGCATGCCGGCGAGCCGGCGCCGGACGCCCGGGACGGCGGAAACGGCCGATGCGTAGCTCGAGATCTCGGGAGTCCGGATCTCCCTCGAGACATCTTCCCCGTTCAGCCATGTGCGCGCGTCCTCGACGCTCCCGGTCACGCGGACGTCCGCGCCCGAGGCGATCGCGACGACGGCGGCATGGTCCTCGAGGGGAAGCGCGATCCCCCGGCGCTTCACGGCGAGGCCGACCGCGCGGTACATCGCGCCCGTGTCGAGGTAGGGCACGCCCAGGCGGGCTGCGAGCGCCTTGCCGACCGTGGACTTCCCCACGCCCGAGGGGCCGTCGATCGCGACGACTAGCGCGTTCAAGCCCTGGCTTTCGGGGGCGCCGAACGGCCCGGAGCGCGGTGAGTTCTCTGACGCGCCGTCCGCGGGCGGGGCGGCGCCGGCCGGATGGCGCGCAGCGCCATGATCTCCCCGGGCGACAG
>JAMQPJ010000106.1 GCA_023717585.1 Thermoanaerobaculia bacterium | reverse complement strand
GAGATCAACGAGCTTCACGTCCCCGTCGGCCAGGCCGTGCAGCTGAAGATGGTCTCCGAGGACGTCATTCACGACTTCTTCGTGCCCGCGTTCCGCATCCACGTGGACGTCCTCCCCTCCCGCTACACGACCTACTGGTTCAAGGCGAACCGGACGGGGACCTTCCATCTCTTCTGCGGCCAGTACTGCGGCGTCGAGCACTCGAAGATGGTCGGCAGGATCGTCGTGATGGAGCCGCGCGCCTACGAAGCCTGGCTCGCGGGCGAGAAGACCGGTCCCCAGGCAGCGGGCGTCGCGTCCGGCGACGAGCTGTTCGCCGCGAAGTCGTGCAACACCTGCCACCGGCCGGACAGCGGGGCGCGCGCGCCGATCCTGAACGCCATCTTCGGGACGCAGGTCTCGCTCAACGACGGCACGAAAGTAGTCGTGAACGACGACTACATCCGCGAGTCGATCCTGAATCCCGCCGCGAAGGTCGTCAACGGGTATCAGCCCGTCATGCCGACCTTCAAGGGGCAGATCTCGGAGGAGGAGCTCATCCAGCTCGTGAAGCACGTCAAGTCGCTCAAGGCCGCCTCCGCGGCGGCAATGTCTCCGGCGGCGGAGGCCGGGAAATGACGATGACTCCGCCCGGAGCTCCCGCCGCCCCGTCGACCGTGCCAGCCGCGGCGCGGCCGGACGGCCCTCCCCGCACCCACTATCTCAACGCCGCGTACGGCATCAAGTCGTGGCTGTTCACGCGCGATCACAAACGCATCGCGCTCCTCTACCTCGTCTCGGTCAGCATCTTCTTCGCGCTGGGCGGGCTCATGGCGGTCCTCATCCGGATGGAGCTCGCGACGCCCGAGGGCGACTTCTTCCAGCCGGACATCTACAACCGCCTGTTCACGATGCACGGCGTCCTGATGATCTTCTTCTTCCTGATTCCCGGCATCCCCGCCGTTCTCGGAAACTTCCTGATCCCGCTCATGATCGGCGCGAAGGATCTCGCGTTCCCGCGGATCAACCTGCTCTCGTGGTACCTCTACTCGATCGGCGCCCTCCTGACGTTCTGGGCGCTCCTCCACGGCGGCGTCGACACGGGCTGGACCTTCTACACGCCGCTCTCGACGAACTACGTGTCGACGTCCGTCCTCACCGTGGGCGTCGGCATCTTCGTCGCCGGCTTCTCCTCGATCCTGACCGGGCTGAACTTCATCGTGACCATCCACCGCATGCGCGCGCCCGGGCTCACGTGGTTCCGGCTGCCTCTCTTCGTCTGGGGCCACTACGCGACGAGCATCATTCAGGTCCTCGGGACGCCCGTCGTCGCGATCGCCATTCTTCTCATCGCGGCCGAGCGCATTTTCCACGTCGGCGTCTTCGACCCGAAGATCGGCGGCGACCCGGTGCTCTTCCAGCACCTCTTCTGGTTCTACTCGCACCCGGCCGTCTACATCATGATTCTGCCCGCCATGGGCGTCGTCTCCGAGCTCGTGGCCACGTTCGCGCGCAAGCCCATCTTCGGCTACAAGTTCGTCGCTTTCGCGTCGATCGGCATCGCGGTCCTCGGCTTCCTCGTCTGGGGGCACCACATGTTCGTGGCGGGCCAGTCGATCTACGCCGGCGTCGTCTTCTCGGTCCTCTCGATGCTCGTCGCGGTCCCCTCCGCCATCAAGGTCTTCAACTGGACGGCGACGCTCTACAAGGGCTCGATCTCCTGGGACACGCCGATGCTCTACGCGCTCGGTTTCATCGGCCTCTTCACGATCGGCGGTCTCACGGGAGTCATGCTCGCGACGCTCGGAATCGACGCCCACGTGCACGACACGTACTTCATCATCGCCCACTTCCACTACATCATGGTCGGCGGCGCGATCATGGGCTACCTCGGAGGCCTCCACTTCTGGTGGCCGAAGATCACGGGCCGCATGTACCCCGTGTTCTGGTCGAAGCTCTCGGCGCTCGTCGTCTTCATCGGCTTCAACGTCACCTTCTTCCCCCAGTTCATCCTCGGCTACCTCGGCATGCCGCGGCGCTACCACGCGTACCCGCCCGAGTTCCAGGTCCTCAACGTGATGTCGTCCGCCGGGGCCACCGTGCTCGGCCTCGGCTACCTCATGCCGCTCGTCTACTTCATCTGGTCCATGCGGTACGGCCCGAAGGCGCCCGCGAACCCGTGGGGCGCGACGGGTCTCGAGTGGCAGACGACCTCGCCTCCGCCGGTCCTGAACTTCGAGACCCAGCCCGTGGTCACGGCGCCGCCGTACACGTACACCGCGCAGACGCCTTCACCGGAGGTGAGAAGTGTCTGACGGCCGCGGCTCCGAGGGCCATGGCGCACAGCCGGGTCTCGCCCACCACTTCGACAGCTACGAGCAGCAGAAGGACTCCGCGACGCTGGGAATGTGGACCTTCCTCGTCACGGAAATCCTCTTCTTCGGCGGGCTCTTCGCGGCGTACGGCCTCTACCGCACGAACTTCCCCGCGGCCTTCCGGGCGGGCAGCCACGAGCTGGACATCACGCTCGGCTGTTTCAACACCGTGGTCCTCATCGCGAGCTCGCTCACGATGGCGCTCGCCGTGCGCGGAGGCCAGACGAACAGGGGGAAGCTCGCGGCGGCGATGCTCGGCCTCACGCTGGCGCTCGGGACCGTGTTCCTCGTCGTGAAGGCCTTCGAGTACCACCACAAGTTCGTGGAGCACCACGTCCCGGGGCCGACGTTCCGTTTCGAAGGGCCCGAGGCGAGCCACGTCCAGATGTTCTTCGTGCTCTATTTCGCCATGACGGGTCTGCACGCGCTCCACATGATCGTCGGGATCCTCCTCGTGGGCTACGTCGCGAAGAGAGCCTGGTCGGGCGCGTACACGCCTTCGAACTACAACTTCCTCGAGGGGACGGGCCTCTACTGGCACTTCGTCGACCTCGTGTGGATCTTCCTGTTCCCGCTCCTCTACCTCATCGGGAGGCATTGATGACGGGACACGTCCAGCCTGTCCGCGTCTACTTCGGCGTCTTCGCGGCGCTCATGGCGCTCACGGCGCTCACGGTGTTCGCGGCGTTCGTGAATCTCGGCCCGGCGAACAACTTCGTGGCGCTCGCGATCGCCGTCGTGAAGTCGACGCTCGTCATCCTGTACTTCATGCACGTGAAGGGAAACACGAAGCTCGTGCCGGTCGTCATCCTCTCCGGCGTGTTCTTCCTGCTGGTCTTGTTTCTTTTCCTGGCCGCCGACTACGGCACGCGCGGCTGGCTCGGGGTTCCGGGGCGATAGGCTTCCGTCCTCGGGACGCCTCGCCTCGATACGACTCCCACAAACCGCTGCGCCAGTCTGCAGTGGCCTTCTCTGGAAAGATGGCCGTCCTGTCGCTGGTCCTGTCGGAAGACGTCCGAGACATCCAGCACCCTGCCCTTCGATTCGCCGGGGCGCAAAAAATATGCGTCCAGCAGAGGATCCTCTTTCAGCACAGACCTGTTCTCCTCATCGATGAACGCGGCCATGAGCTCGATGCGGTTTTCCTCGCAGAACTGCGTCATTCTGGCCAGCTCGGAAGTGAATGCCCGGACCCGTGCCGGACTTTGCCGGTTCTTGACGATTTCTCGTTCTCCCGCCTGTCGGTAGAGGCACTCCAGCCTGCGAGCCAACTCCGAGTGGATCGCCACCCTGTGGATCTCCAGCGGCGGATCGAAATCATTCGGGTTGATCAGGTAGATCAGCAGGTCAGGTTTGTACAACATTGCCGTCCTCACGACGTGTTCAGCGACATTGGCGATGTTGTAGCCAGGGACTCCCAGGTTCAGCACTTCATAGGCGGGGTTCCGGAGCTCCATTTGCTGCTGGAACGTTTCTGCGAAGTCCACGGACCAGCCGAACGTCTCGCTGTCACCAAACGTCGCGATTCTGTATGTGCCTTCCCGTTTTTCACTTGGCACCCATCCTGCCGCCCTCATTCCCTGTGCGTTGAATTCCCAGGTAACCGGGCGCGGAAGCGCCGAATACATGCCTTTGAACCGAACTCTGGTATTCGGCTTCGGCACATATCGTCGGGTGTCGCTCACGAGGGCTATTCCGTCGCGAAACGCCGACAGCGGCAGGAACACCATTCGCACCGTGATCTCCGCTGCTATCAAGGTGGTTGAGACCAAGAAGGCGGCCACGACGCAGGAGACCAGGTGTGTCTTCCTGATGGCGAGCCACTTCGGGTTCATGCGTGAAACATGAGCGCGGCCGAAGCCTGAGTCTTCAGGGAATCCCGGGGTTTTTCTGGTGTTTTTGTCCGAGCAGGCCCGCTCGGCCGGGCGCTGCTACCCCTCTAACTGGAGCAGGCAGTCCTGCCCGCACGCGGCCCGCTCGGGCCAGCGCGAGCAGTCCTTCAGCTTCAGGTCGGGCACGCCGCCCCAAGCGGAAGCCGCGACGCGCGCGGCGTCGACTTGAACGGTGGCGGATTGTCCGGTTTCCGGGCACGTGACGCACTTCTTCCCCCGGTAGCCGCGCCAGGCCGGCAGGACCCACAGGAAGCCGACGGCGCCGAACGCAAACACCAGAATGATCAGTCCCGCTCCGAGCATGGTCATGGCCTGCCTCCCGATCTTCGCTAGCTGTAGAGATGGTCCCGATCCGGGCGCACGGTGACGACGTCCGGGCGCTCCCGCACGACTCCCTGCACGACGTGGCAGTCCCAGCACACCGGCTTGTGCGTCAAGAAGACGTCCGGCAGGTTCTCGGGTTTCACGTCCTTCCACGAGACCGTGGTTCCGTCCGGTGCGAGCAGCGCCGGCCGATGCTCGCTCCATGTGACTTCCGGAATGAGCTTCGCGCAGAAGACGCAGGTCTGGCCGCGATACCAGCCCGCCACGAGGTTGCGCACGAGGCAGGACTCCAGGTCGCGCTCGATCTCGCCGAGGCATTCCTGGCCGCAGCCCGCCTTTTCGGGCCAGCGCGAGCAGCTCGTCAGGCGAAGCCGCCCCGGCTCGTCCCTGAACAGCGTGAAGGTCGCGCGTATCGAGTCGATCTCCACGGCGGCAGGCCGCTTCGTCTCGGGACACCCGACGAGACGCGTCCCCCGGTAGACGCGCAGGACCGGAACCAGGACGATCGCCGCGATGATTCCGAGGGCGACGAGGGCGAGCAGAACGAGAGGAACGCTCATGGGCACCCCCTTCCCTTTTGGGGCCGGGCGATGCGCGCGTCCATGATGCGCCGGCATCAGGTTCCTCCTGTATATTTCGACCCGGCGCCCCGCGAACGGCCCCGTTCGCGCGCGCCCCTCGATTTCCCATGAGAGACCTCCCCCGCTTCCTCGGCTATTTCCGTCGCCGGCCCGGCGCCTATCTGGCCGGATTCGCCTCGATCCTCGTCTCGACGGGCCTCTTTCTCGCGATGCCCGGCATCGTGCGGAGGGCGATCGAGGAGCTCGGCGCGGGGGTGACCCGCGAGCGCCTTTTCCGCCTCGCGGCGCTCATCGTCCTTCTCGCCGTGGGCGACGCGATCGCCCTCTTCCTCACGCGGCGCATCCTGATCGGCGCCTCGCGCCACATCGAGTACGAGATGCGGCAGGACCTGTTCGAGCACCTGCTGCGCCTTCCCCCGCCGTGGTACCGGAAAAATCGCGTGGGCGACCTCATGAGCCGCGCGGTGAACGACCTTTCGGCCGTGCGCATGCTGCTCGGGCCCGGGATCATGCAGGCCGCGAACACGTTTTTCGTCGGCGGCGTTGCGCTCGCGCTCATGTTCATGGTGTCGCCCGCCCTGACGGGCGTCGCCCTCGCGGTGCTGCCGATCGTCGCCGTGGCGACGAAGGTCATGGGCCAGGCCACGCACCGGCGCTTCACGGTGATCCAGGAGTTCTTCGCCGAGATCTCCGCCGAGGCGCAGGAAAACTTCTCCGGCGCCCGGCTCGTGCGCGCCTTCGCGCGCGAGGCCAGCGAGGAATCCCGCTTCGACGGGAAAAACCGCGAGTTCAAGCGCCGCAACCTCGGCCTTGCGCGCCTGAACGCGCTCTACTTCCCGCTCCTCCAGCTCCTCGTCGGCGTCGGCTTCGCGCTGACGCTCTGGGCCGGGGGACGCTTCATCCTTGCGGGGAAGCTCTCGGTCGCGCGGTACGTGGAGTTCAACCTGTACATGATCGAGCTGATCTGGCCGGCGACCGCACTCGGCTGGGTCGTGAACCTCTGGCAGCGGGGTTCGGCTTCCTGGAACCGCATGGTGGACATCTGGGAGGCCGCGCCGCAGCCTTCCGAGGCGGACAGCGGCGAAAGCCTCCCGAGCGACGTGGAGTTCCGGGGGCTCTCGTTCGCGCACGGAGAGCGGACGATCCTCACGGACGTCACGTTCCGCGTCGCGCCCGGCACGACGGTCGCCGTCGTGGGCCGCACGGGCGCGGGCAAGTCGACTCTCCTGAACCTCCTCATGAGGCTCGACGACCCGCCGAAAGGCACGATCTTCATCGGCGGCCGCGACCTGACGGAGATCCCGCTGCCCGTCCTCCGGAGGAACGTCGTCGTCGTGCCGCAGGAGACGTTCCTCTTTTCGGACACGCTCGCGAACAACGTGGCCTTCGGGCGTCCTTCAGCCACGCGCGAGGAGATCGAGCGAGCCGTTCAGGCCGCGGGGCTCGCGCCCGACGTCGCGCGGTTCCCGGGCGGCCTCGACACGCTCGTGGGCGAGCGCGGCATCACGCTTTCCGGGGGCCAGAAGCAGCGCACGGCGCTCGCGCGCGCCCTCCTGACGGACGCGCCCGTCCTCGTCCTCGACGACGCGTTCTCGTCCGTCGACACCGAGACGGAGGCGAAGATCCTCGACACTCTCAAGGCCGCGGCCGGCGGCCGGACCGTCTTTCTCGTCTCGCACCGCCTGTCCACGCTCCAGAACGCCGACGTCGCGGCCGTCCTCGACGGCGGCCGGATCGCCGAGATGGGCACGCACGCGGAGCTGCTCGCAAGGGGCGGCGTCTACGCGGCGATCGCCGAGCGGCAGCGCCTCGCCGAGGAGATGGAGGCCGCCTGATGGCCGAGATTCCTCACGAGGAAGAGATCATGGGGAAGGCATTCGAGCCGCGCCTCGCGAAAAGGCTCTTCTCCCTCGTGCGCCCATACCGGCGCTACGTCGTCGGGTCCGTCGTCGTGCTGCTCCTCGAGTCGGCCGCCCAGCTCGCGGGACCGCTGCTCATGGCGGCTGCGATCGACCTCCTGTTCACGAAAGGAGCGACCGGTGCCGGCCCGGCCGCGCGCTCGGTGGACGGGTTCTTCCGCCTCTTCGGCATCGACCTCGGCGCGGGGTACGGCATCGAGTGGATCGCGGCGCTTTCGATCCTCATGGCCGTGCTTGCGTTCGTCTTCATGTGGGTCATGGTCGAGTGGACCTCGCAGATGGGACAGGGCGTCATGTTCGATCTCAGGACGCGGATCTTCGCCCACCTCCAGCGCGCCGACATCGCCGTCTTCGACCGCACGCCCGTGGGCCGGCTCATGACGCGCCTGACGACGGACGTCGACGCCCTGAACGAGCTCTTCACCTCGGGCTTCGTCGCGCTCCTCGGCGACGTGGCGGTCCTCGCGGGAATCGTGGCCGTCCTCTTCGCCCTCGACGCGACGCTCGCCGCGATAACGTTCGCGATCCTCCTGCCGATGCTCTGGGTGACGAACTGGTTCCGGAAGGGCGCGCGCGACACCTACCGCGACGTGCGCGTGAAGATCGCCCGCGTGAACGCGTTCCTCCAGGAGCACATCTCAGGGATAAACGTCGTGCAGCTCTTCCGCCACGAGCCGGTTTCGCGCCGGAGCTTCGCCGGCGTGAACGACGCGCACCGGCAGGCGAACCTCGACTCGATCTTCTACTACTCGATCTTCTACCCGGCCCTCGACTTCCTGTCGGCGGTCGGAATGGCGTCGATCGTCTGGTTCGGCGGCGGCGAGGTGCTCCGCGGCCGCATGACGATCGGCGCCGTCGTGGCGTTCCTCCAGTACAGCAAGCGCTTCTACCGCCCGCTCATGGACCTCTCGGAGAAGTACAACATCCTGCAGGCCGCGATGGCCTCCTCGGAGCGGATCTTCCAGCTCCTCGACGCGCAGCCGTCGATCACGGCGCCGGCCGATCCGGTCGCCCCGAAGGGGCCGCTGCACGGCGACGTCGAGTTCGAGGACGTGCGGTTCTCCTACAAGAAGGGCGAGGAGATCCTGAAAGGCGTCTCGTTCCACGTGCCGCCCGGGCGCACGGTCGCGCTCGTGGGCGCAACGGGCGCCGGCAAGTCCACGGTCCTGAACCTCCTCCTGCGCTTCTACGACGTGACGGAGGGGCGCGTGGTCGTGGACGGCACGGACGTGCGCCGGTACGACCCCGTGCGCCTGCGCGAGCACTTCGGCATCGTCCTCCAGGACACGTTCCTCTTCACCGGGACGATCGCGGAGAACGTCTCCTTCTTCGATCCCGGGATGCCGCGCGCGCGCATCGAGCAAGCCTGCGTCGAGGTCGGCCTCGGGCCGCTCCTCGCGCGCATTCCGGGCGGCCTCGACGCGAAGCTCTCCGAGCGCGGCGGCGGACTGTCGGTCGGCGAGAAGCAGCTCGTCGCCTTCGCCCGCGCGCTCGCACGCAACCCGCGCATTCTCATCCTCGACGAGGCCACGTCCTCCGTCGATCCGGAGACCGAGAAGACGATCGAGCGCGCCGTCGCCCGGGTCCTCTCGGGCCGCACGTCGATCGTCGTCGCGCATCGCCTCTCGACGATCGTGCGCGCCGACGAGATTCTCGTCCTCTCGCACGGCGAGGTGAAAGAGACGGGCACGCATTCCGAGCTGCTCGCGAGGGGCGGCCTTTATGCCCGCCTCTACGCCCTCCAGCTCAAGGACCGGGAAGCAGCCGCCTGATCAGCGCGGCGGCGGCTCGCCGGCCCACCGCGCCCGCTCGCGGTCCACGCGGTCGGCCTCGGCCTGCCGGCCGAGGGCGCGCAGAGCTTGCGCGCGCGTCGCCATGAGGTCGAGATCGAGCGCCG
>JAMQPJ010000104.1 GCA_023717585.1 Thermoanaerobaculia bacterium | reverse complement strand
TCCATGCGGGCTGCGACGCGGCGGGCGGCGGCGTCCAGCTCGAGAGGATCCGCCCGCGGGCGGGAATCTTCATGCCGACGATCCCCATCTCCTTCTCGACGGCGGCCGGAAGCAGCTCCTTCTGGAAGCTCCTGTGGTGCGGGTCGGCCGCGTTCAGGGCCATCAGGACCGTGTCGAAGGGAAAGCGGCGGATCGCCTCGAGAAGGACGTCCGGATCCGCGTGCCCCGTGACGCCGAGGAATCGGACGAGCTTCTGGTCGCGGGCCTCCTGCATCGCCTTCACGGCACCGCCCGGCGCGAAGATCCGGTCCACCTGCTCCTTCGAGGTCAGGTTGTGGATCTGCCAGAGGTCGACGTGGTCGGTGTTCAGGAGCTCGAGCGACGTCTCCAGCAGCTTCCACGCCCCGTCGCGCGTCCGGTCGTGCGTCTTCGTCGCGAGGAAGGCCTCGCTGCGGCGGCGCTTCATCACCTTCCCGATGTACCTCTCGCTCCATCGCGCGTCGCCCCCGTAGCGCGCCGACGTGTCGATGTAGTTGACGCCGAGGTCGAGCGCCTTTTCGAGGATCGGGACCGCCGCGGCCTCGCTGTCCGGCTTCTCGACGGCCGCCTGCCCCCCGAGGCTGAAGATTCCGACCCGGAAGCCGGTCCTGCCGAAGTTCCTCGTCGGCATCGCGCCCGCTGTGCGCGGGTTGTAGGGACCGGCGAACGCCGTCGCGGGAGCTTCCTTCGCGACGTCGGCGGCCACGTCACGCGTCAGGAATCCGGCGGCGGCGGCGGCACCGATCTTCAGCGCGTCCCGGCGGTGGAGGGGGTGAGGGCTGGCCTCTTTCTCGCTCATGGGCGCCTCCTTTTCAGTGCATCCTAAACCTCAGAAGAGCGGGCCCACCCAGGCGTTCACGACCGTGAACGTCGTCTCGTACGCGAGGTTCGTCACGTCCGGAAGGTTGCCGTTCGTCGTGAGTGAGAGGATCGGGGCGAAGTAGCCCGTCGCCCCGCTGTCGCGGAGGTACGTGTGGAGGTATCCCGTGACGTTCCCCGACGCGTCGGAGGTCACCGTCCCGAAGGAGCGCGTCTGGGGGTCGCCCGTCGCGGCGCCGCGGGACGTGCAGAGCTGGAATCCCTTCAGGAACATCGTGTACGTGCGATTCGGCTGGGCGCCCGTGATCGTGTAGAGAACGTCGCCGCGCGACGTCTGGAAGGAGCCGGGAACCTCCACAAGTGGCTTGAGCTGGGTCATGGCGGCCGTGCCGGCCCCGTTTTCGGCGGCGCCCCGCGCGGTCAGCAGCATGCGCGTGTCCGCCGGCTTCACGAGCGTGTTCGCCGCGCCGCCGTCGATGACGTGGAACGTGATCGGGATCGCCTTTCCGCCTGCGTCGGTGAAGATGTTCGTCCAGTCACCGGTGACGAGGCAGAACGAGAACGCGGTCGCGGGAAGCCGGAACTGGAAGCGCCCGTTCGCGTCGACGGGCATCGACGTGCCCGGAACGATGATGAGTCCCCGGCAGGGCTCGAAGAAATTCGTGAAATTCGTTACCGACACTCTTGAGTTCGGCGTGAAGCACGTGCCGGTGAAGGTCGGGAGCGACTGGTGGAGCGAGTCGTACGTCGTGATGTCGACCGTGACGTTCGGCGAGCACGCCTCGCTCTGGGCGAACGCGCCGTCGCCGCTGCGCTGGCCCGGCGAGCCGCCGTCGTTGACGACGGTGTACGAGATGTAAGGATTCAGTCCCGACCTCTTCGTCACGAGTCCGTACCCGTTCGAAACGCCGGAAGCGTACGTCGACAGCACCTGGTTCAGTTGCAGGAACCCGCCGGCCGGCACCGTCACGGGGTCGACGATTCCCGCCAGATTGCCGGTGTCGCCGTCGTAGAGATCGAGGCGGAGGACGCAGTCCGTGGAGTCGACGGCTCCCGTGTTCACGAACGCGAGGTTCGTCCTGTTCTCGGCGTCCTGCCTGAGGCCGTAGTGCCAGGCCGTGTAGACGGCCTCGGTCGGACCCGGCACCGCGGTGTAGAAGAGGCCGTACCGTCCGCCGCCTCCGGGCGTCGACGTGCGCGCGCCCACGCCGAGGCCGCGCAGGTCGCCGGTGTTGTCGCTCACGAAGAGCGCTCCGGTGAAGGTCGGGCCCTGGGGCACCGGGAGCGCGCCGCGGTCCCGCAGCAGCTGGACGAAGTTCGAGAGGATCTGCTGCTCGTTCGGCGCGACGTCGACCGCGAGCGTCACGACACCGCCGGGCGCGGCCGCCGCCCGCTATTTGAGGACGAGGTGGCGCACCGACGCCCCGAAGTTCGTCAGCACCAGCTCGCTGTTGAAGGCGCTCGTCTCCACGATGACGGGCAACGTCAGCCGCGCGATCGCGTCCGCCGGCGCGAACGGAGCGGGCGGCACGAAGGAGCCGTCGGAGTTCGCCTGGTCGTTCACCACGCCGTAGGTGTAGAAAGAGGCCGTGCCCGACACGCGCTCGACTTTGACCCACGCGTTCGAGAGGTTCAGTCCGTTCGAGGTCAGGATGCCGGAGATCTGCGAGAAGCCGCCGGGCGAAAGCGGGATGTCGGGCAGGACGCGCGTGAGCGGGTTCGCCGGGTCGCCCGAGACGACGGTCAGGCGCAGCGTGATGTCGCCGTCCGAGGGGGATCCCCCATGCATCACGGCGACGTTCGACCGGTCGTTCAGGTTCTGCCGGAGGCCGCTCAGTACGACGGGGGCCGAGAGGAGGCGGGACGGGTCCAGTCCGCCGTACGCGAGCCCGGCGCGTCCGCCCGTGACCGCGGTCGTCGTCCGCGCCGTCACCGCGCCCGCGTCGTCGGCCGAGAGACCGTCGAACGTCACGCGCAGCGTCCCGCCGCGATTCCCGGAGGTCCCCACGGGGATGCCGAGGCCCAGCAGGTAAACGATCGCGTCCGGCACGATCGTCTGGCCGCCCGCCCGGAGCCCCTGCTGGACCGATCCGTTCGCACCTCCGAACGCATTCGTGTACGCGAGCGTCATCGTGGCGTCGGTCGACCCGTGGTTCGTGAACGCGAGCTCCGTTGTGAAGAAGGAGGTCTGCGCGCCCGCGGAGGAGAGAACGACCGGGACCACGACGACGCGGGATGCCGCGAGCGCGGGCATGGACGACAACGCGAGGAAGAGCGCGCAGAGGGGGCGAGCGACGCGACCGTGCATGGAGGGCTCCTGTGTATCCATTTTGCGCCGAAAGGCACGCGCCGGGGTGTCGAGCGAAAGCGCTTGGCTAGTGCCCACCACTCTGCGCCAGCTGCTGCCAGATCTCGCGTTCGCGATCAGTC
>JAMQPJ010000088.1 GCA_023717585.1 Thermoanaerobaculia bacterium | reverse complement strand
CGTGCTCCCGCAGGCAGGCTTCCGTGAGCTTGATCGCGTGCTCGTCGCCCGTCGCGATCGCGCGGTCGACGAGATCGGCGCGCGCCGGTGCCTCGCCACGAGGAACGGAGGGCGCCTTCCCCGAGAACCCCGAGTACATCGCCGCCGCGCCCTGCCAGGCGTAGCGCAGCGCCGCGGCGCGCGCGGCGGGATCGAGATGCGGAAGGAGGAGCCTGACGGCGCTCGGCCCGGTCACGCCGTGGATGAACGTGATGAGGCTGCCGGGAGGGACGCTCGCGAGGAAGACGCCGGCGAAGGTCTCGGTCAGGTCCGACAGGAACGCGGACGCGTCACCGGTCGTGTCGACGAGATCGGCCGCGGACACGAACGGCGCAAAGCGCTCGACCGGCGCGAGCCTGTCCACGATGTTGCCGCGCGCGATCTGATCGGCGGCCGGCACTCCGGGCACGTCGGCGAGCGCCTGCGACGGGCGGCGCCTTCCCCGCGCGCCCGTCCGCGCTTCGGGAAGAGGGCGGTAGTTCGCGGCCCAGTACGCGAGGCCCTCTCCCAGCTCGCGGCGGCGCGCCGGTGTTTCTTCGGCAGCGAGGCTGCGAGCGGCGTGGGCCGTGCGGATCACGCCGTGGAACGCCGCGGCGATCATCCCCGGCGACAGGCGCGGAACCCATGTGGCGATAGCGTCGCGCCACGGCCGTTCCTTCACCTCCCGGCCGAAAAACACGCTCCAGTCGGCCACGCGGTTGCGGGCGCCCAGCGCTTCCCGCCAGTCCTCCCGGATCAGCCGGGAACCCGTCGGATGGGCGTCGAGCCTCGGGCGGTAGCGTGTCACCCACGGCACGACCGCGTCGAACCGCTCGAGCGCGACGAGCGCCTCGGCGGCCATCGGGCCGTGGTTCGCGAGCCCGCCGTGGTACTCGGGGCCGGTCTCGGCGAGAAGCGCGAGCGCGTCCTCGATGGCCTGCGATCCGCGCGGAGAGGACGAAGCCGCGTTCCGCACACCGAGCCCCGCCGCGGCCGCCGCGGCCGCGCCATGCAGGAGCCGACGCCTCGAGATCCGGGTCATTTGCGCCCCGCCCCCATCATAGACCGTCGAGACGGCGTCTCAGCGCGGCGCGTTCGTATCTTCGAGCAGTCGCACGAGCGTCGCGAGCGTGCGGTTCACGGGTGCCGGCACGCCGAGCGCGTCTCCGCGCCGCGCGACGAAGCCGTTCAGGGCGTCGATCTCCGTGCGCCTCCCGCGCGCGAGGTCCTGCGCCATCGAAGACGTCGCCTGCGCCATCGTGGTCCCCAGCCGCCACGCCTCGCCGAGGACCTCGCGGTCTCCAAGGTCGACGCCGCTCGCCGCGGCGACCGCGAGGACTTCCCCCACGACGTCCTCGAAGAGGCGGCGGCGATCCGGAGCCGCCGTGAGGCGCGCGTACCGTGCGCGTGTGAGCGCCGAAACCGCGTTGAACGCGCAGTTCGCCGCGAGCTTGGCCCACATCTCGGCGGCGACGTCCTCCGACACGGCGCACGGCACGGCCGCGCCCGCGAAGACCGCTGCCGCCGCTTCCAGCGCGCGCCGGCGCATCGCGGCCCCGGGCGCCTTCGGCGTCTCGTCGCCGATCACGAGCTCGCCGCGGCCCGAATGCGTGAGCGTTTCCGGCGCCGTCATCTCGGCCGCGACCCAGACGACGGCCGGGAACGCATCGCGGCCCGTCCCCGCCCGGAGGAGGGCCGCGTTCTCGACGCCGTTCTGGAGGGACAGGACGGTCGCGCCCCCGGACAGGTGCGGCGCGAGCGCGCGGGCGGCCTCCCC
>JAMQPJ010000064.1 GCA_023717585.1 Thermoanaerobaculia bacterium | reverse complement strand
ACGCGCGTCAGACGCGCGCCCTCGGCTTCTGGTCGGGCGTCTGCTCTGGCGCATCCTCGTCGGCCGGGGCCCGCCGCGAGACCTCGTCGGCGTCGACGAATCGCTTTTCGCCGGACTCCCAGCGCCAGCGGCGCGTCGGATCGAGCGCGAGATCGGGCGTCACGATGAGGAGCGACCGCTCGATCGAGAGGTCGCCGGCGGCCAGCGAGATTGCGCGCTCGACCCAGAGCGGCTTCTGGAAAGCGCCGCCCTCCGCGCCGAAGAAGACCGCCACGTGGAACCAGACGCCGCTCGAACCTTTCTCCACGAACGCCTGCGCGAAGTCCAGCTTTCCGTCTCCGTCGAGGTCTCCGCGAACGAAGAACGGGTGGTAGCTCCCGTACACCTCCTCGAGGTCCTGGTGTTCGTCGGACTCCGCCGCGTCGCCGTCCTCGGCGGCCCGCAGGAGTAGCCCTTCCTTCCGGAATGCGGAGAGAGCCTCTTCGACCGCGAGGAGCTCGGCCTTCGTCCGGCCCGATGCGTCGAGGCCGCGCGTGTCGGGAACCGGCGGCGCAGCCCGGACGGGCCGGGCGGCGTGCTTCGTCAGGAAGAGAGCCGCGGCCGCGATGGCGGCGGCACCGGCGAGGGCGAGGAAGACATTGCGAGGGCGAACGCTCACGTCGGTTTTCCCCTACGGGCCGGAGCTTCGATCCCGAGCTTCGCGAGCACGGCAAGAAGATCCTCCCACGCCTCCTTCTTCTGGGCGGGCTGCCTGAGGAGGAACGAGGGGTGAAACGTGGGCATCACCGGAATTCCGCGGTAGCTTCCCCACTTCCCGCGCAGGCGCATGATGCCTTCCTCGGTTTCGAGGAGAAACTGCGCGGCGAACTTGCCGAGCGCGACGATCACCTCGGGCTTTACGAGGTCGATCTGCCTCTCGAGATAGCCGCGGCACGAGGCGATCTCGTCCGGCTCCGGGTTCCGGTTGTCGGGAGGCCGGCACTTCAGCACGTTCGCGATGTAGACGGACGAGCGCGGCAGGCCCATGCCGTCCTCGATCATCCTCGTGAGGAGCTGTCCCGCGCGGCCCACGAACGGCACGCCCTGAGCGTCCTCGTCGGCGCCGGGCGCCTCGCCGATGAACATGATCCGGGCCTCCGGGGACCCGTCCGAAAAGACGGTCTGCTTGCGGGTTTTGCACAGGCGGCACGTGACGCAGGAAGAGACGGTTTTTGCTAGAGACTTCAGCTCCAGGGCCGAAGCGCGCCGAGCGGCCGGCGAAGCGGACCCATATGGTGTTTTTTCTTCGAAGGTGAATGAGGACCGCGGTTCAGCCTGCATGGCCGCTGCCGATCCTGCTGCGCCGATCTCCCCCGCCCTATTCACTTTCAAAGAAATCTTCTCTTCGTGCTCTTTGGACCTCTCTTCGAGGTACAGCTCCGCCACGCCGAGGTCGCGGTAGTAGGCGAGGGTTTCCCTCAGCGCGTCGGAGCCGGGGCCGGGCCGCGCGGGGGTCACCCGGAGATCACTCGGTGGGAAGCAGATCGACGGCCGGAGTCTCTTCCACGACCGGCTCGGGCGACGCGAGCTGCCAGCGCACGAGGTCGGCCTCCACTTCCTGGAGCGCGATGCGCGTGACCTTCGCGTGCTTGCTCTCGATCTTCGGGCGCGCGCCCTGGACGAGCTGCTCGGCGCGCCGGGCGGCGATGTGGACGAGGCGAAACTTGGACTCGACGTTCGGCGGAAGCTGCGACATGAAGAGAGTGTCCTCCGTGAGATTCAGGGCGCGAAGCTCCTGAGGATCGATTCGAGGCGTTCGCGCCGGCGGCTTTTTCCCGCCCGCCGCGCCACGAGGATCGAGCGAAGCTCGTCCACCGCAGCCTCCAGATCCTCGTTGATTATCGCATAGTCGAATTCGCCCCATTCCTCCATCTCCTTCCGGGCCGCGGCGAGCCGTCGGAGAACGGCGTCCGGAGCGTCGGACCCTCGGGCCTTCAGCCGTTCCTCGA
>JAMQPJ010000063.1 GCA_023717585.1 Thermoanaerobaculia bacterium | reverse complement strand
GTAGGTCGTGCAATCGAAGACGCGGAGGTCCGGATCCGCCAGGTGCGCGGCCAGCCACTCCGTCTCGACGAGGTACTGCGGGTTCACGATGCGCGCGCCGTCGGCCATGAGTGTTTCCTCCCGCGCCAGTGTGCCATAGGGCGGAGGGCTGACGGAGAGCGCGTCCTTCGGGTGCCCAGGGCTTCGTTCTCCTGTGAGGGCGGGTGTATGCTGCCGGCGCAGGAGCGCATCCCGGGACGTCGATACGAGGCGGGTCTCGAGAGAACGGAGGACACGATGAAGCGTCTTCGCTGTTCGCTGGTGTTCGCGGTTGCGATTGCCTTGACCGTCGCGCTCGTGCCGCCCATGGCCGCGCCGGCCGCTGCCGCACCCGATGGGCAGATCACGTTCGCGATCCACGTGTCGCTGGCGCCGACGTGGTTCGATCCCGCCGAGACACCGGGCGTCATCACCCCGTTCATGACGCTCTACGCGATCCACGACGCGCTCGTGAAGCCCATGCCTGGAAATGCCTTTGCGCCGAGCCTGGCCGAGTCGTCGACGGCGTCGAAGGATGGGCTCAGCTACGAGTTCGTCCTCCGCAAGGGGGTCAGGTTTCACAACGGCGACCCCGTCGGCGCCGAGGACGTGAAGTTCTCCTTCGAGCGCTACAAGGGCTCGGGCGCCACGAGCCTGAAGGCGCGGGTGGCCGCCGTCGAGGTCCTCGACCCGCAGCGCATCCGGTTCCGGCTGAAGCAGCCGTGGCCCGACTTCATGACGTTCTACGCGACGCCGGCCACCGGGGCCGCCTGGATCGTGCCGAAGAAGTACACGGATCGCGTCGGCGAGGACGGGTTCAAGAAGGCGCCGGTCGGGGCGGGGCCGTACCGCTTCGTGTCGTTCAATCCCGGCGTCGAGCTGATCCTCGAGGCGTACGACGGCTACTGGCGGAAGACGCCCGCCGTCAAGCGCCTCGTGTTCAAGTCGGTGCCGGACGAGTCGACGCGCCTGGCCATGCTGAAGCGCGGGGAGACGGACGTGGCGTACTCGATCCGCGGTCCGAATGCCGAGGAGGTGAAGCGCACGCCGGGCCTCACCCTCAAGGCCACGTTCCCGACGTTCACCGAGTGGCTCCTGTTCACCGAGCAATGGGACCCGAAGTCACCATGGTCGGATCGGCGCGTTCGGCTCGCCGCCAACCTCGCGATCGACAAGAAGGCGATCAACGAGGCGGAGTTCCTCGGATACAGCAAGCCGGCGCCGAGCATCATTCCGCGCGATTTCGAGTTCTACTGGGCGCCGCCCGCCTATCCGTACGATCCGGCGCGGGCGAAACAGCTCCTGGCGGAGGCGGGCTTTCCGAAGGGTTTCGACGCGGTCGAGCTCGCGACCGACGCCGTGTTCGCACCCGAGGCCGAGGCCGTCATCAACGGGCTTCAGGCGATCGGCATCCGGGCGCGGCTCCGGACGCTCGAGCGCGCGGGCTTCTACAAGGCGGACCAGGAGAAGCAGTTCAAGCATCTCGTCCGCGTGGGCAGCGCCGCGGCCGGGAACGTCGCGACGCGGATCGAGGCGTTCGTGATCTCCAGTGGAAGTCGCTCGTACGGCGGCTATCCGGACATCGATGCGCTCTTTCGCGACCAGGCCGAGGAGATGGACAGGAAGCGGCGCGAGGCCATGCTGCACAAGATCCAGCAGCTCGTGCACGAGCGCGCGATGTTCGCGCCCATCCTGGAGCCGGCATTGTTGATCGGCGTCGGACCGCGCATGGGA
>JAMQPJ010000031.1 GCA_023717585.1 Thermoanaerobaculia bacterium | reverse complement strand
TCGGGCGGCGCAGTGTCCGGACGCGGTCCAGCACCCTGTTCGGATCCGCGGCATAGCCGACGAAGTCACCGAGACACACGATCCGGTCGAACGTCTTGCGCTTCACGCGGCGCAGGACGGCGGTCAACGCCTCGTCATTCGAATGCAGGTCGGACAGGATGAGGTAGCGCACGTCAGCGGCCCCCGGCGTTCCCCGGGTCGAGCAGGAGGGCCAGCCGACCGGCGACCTCGCCGGGAGTCGTCTCTTGATCCACGTCCAGGGGCCAGTCCGCCATCTTATAGAACGGGCGCCGAGCTTCCCAGAGCATTCGGGCCGACTCGAGCGAGCCGAACAGCGGCCGGTCGGCGGCCTTCTCGGCGAGCCGCGCCGCGAGCGCGTCGAAGGGCGGGTCCAGGAACACGGAAACGCCGTGCTCCTTCACGAACCGGACGTTCTCGGGGAACGTGAAGGTTCCGCCTCCGAGGGCGATCACGGCCCGAGCGAGCGTCGCCGTCCCGCGCAGGAGCTCCGATTCCCGTTCCCGGAAATAGGCTTCCCCGTGCGTTTCGAACGTCTCGCGGATCGTCCGCCCGGACATCGACTCGAACGCGAGGTCGAGGTCCACGAAAGGCACCTCCCACCGGTCTGCGAGAATCCGCCCGCTCGTCGTCTTGCCGCTCCCCATGAAGCCGACGAGGTACACCCGGCCCGGCGCCCCGGACCCCGGCCCCTCCGCGCGATCCGTCAGAGAGGCGGGGCGGTCTTGAGCCACCGCTCGAGCCACTTCGTGGAAACGCGGCCGCTACGCACGTCCGGGTCGTCGAGAAGCCTCAGGTGGAGCGGGATCGTGGTCTTCACGCCCTCCACGATGAACAGTTCCAGCGCGCGCTTTCCGCGGCTGAGCGCCTCGTCGCGGTCGCGCCCGTGGACGATGAGCTTCGCGATGAGCGAGTCGTAGTACTGAGGGATCTTCCAGCCCGAATAGGCCGCCGTGTCCACGCGCACTCCGGGCCCGCCCGGCAGGTGAAGCGTGGTGATCGTGCCGGGCGAGGGAGCGAACGTGACCGGGTCCTCGGCGTTGATGCGAAACTCGATCGCGTGTCCCTGCGGGCGCCATCCGAGGCCGTCGCCGGGCGGAGTCGGCCCGAACGACAGCGGCTCACCCGCGGCGACCCGGATCTGCTCCTTCACGAGGTCGAAGCCGGTCACCATCTCCGTCACCGGGTGCTCGACCTGGATGCGCGTGTTCATTTCCATGAAGTAAAACGAGCCGTCCTCGTCGAGAAGAAACTCCACGGTGCCTGCGCCGACGTAGTTCACCACCTTCGCCACGGCGACGGCCGCGGCGCCCATCTTCGCGCGCAGCGTGTCGGTCAACGCCGGGGACGGCGACTCCTCGAGGACCTTCTGATGGCGTCTCTGGAGCGAGCACTCGCGCTCCCCGAGGTGGACGATGCGCCCGGACTGGTCGCCGAAGATCTGGAGCTCGACGTGCCGCGGCTCCGCGAGGTACTTCTCGAGATAGACGGCCCCGTTGCCGAAAGCACGCTCGGCCTCCGACGTGGCGAGATCGAACGCGGCCGCGAGCTCCTTGTCCGAGCGCGCCGCGCGCATGCCGCGGCCTCCGCCGCCGGCCACCGCCTTCAGCAGCACGGGATAGCCGATCCGCATCGCGACGTTCATCGCGTCTTCGATCGAGGCGAGCGGGCCGGGGCTGCCGGGAATCGTGGGCACGCCCGCCTTCTTGACGGTCTCCTTCGCGACAGCCTTGTCGCCCATCCGCCGGATCGCGTCCGGCGAGGGCCCGATCCACGTCAACCCGACCTCCTCGAGGATCTCCGCGAAGTGCGCGTTCTCCGCGAGGAAGCCGTAGCCGGGATGCAAGGCGTCGGCGCCGGTGATCTCGGCGGCCGCCACGAGCGAGGTGATGTTCAGGTACGAGCCCGAGGGCGAAGCCGGGCCGATGCACACCGATTCGTCG
>JAMQPJ010000025.1 GCA_023717585.1 Thermoanaerobaculia bacterium | reverse complement strand
AGGACGAGCGTTCCGCCCGCGAGCGCCCACGCGACGAACGTGCGCCCCGGTCGCGCCACGAAGAGCCGCCCCGAGGCCGCCAGCACCGTGAACGCGAGCCCGCGCGCGACGCGCACGGCGATGAGCACGGCGAACGCGACGGCGGCAAGGACGGCGATGGCGGCCGGCACGCCGGCGCTCTCGAGCGCGGGCCGCGCCGCGAGGATGCCCGCGACGCCCGCGAGAACGCCGAAAGCCACGGCGATCTCGGTCGAGCCCTCTTCCGCATCGCCGCGCACGCGGGCCCGGAGCAGGGCCAGAAAGACGAGCGCGAGGACGACGAGGGAGGCGACGGCGGCCGCGCCCGCGAAGAGCCAGAGGAACAGAACGGCCGCGTCGCGGAGCGGCAGCGCCGAAGACACGGCGACGAGCACGGTCTGGGCGAGCGCCACGGCCGCGGCGAGGAACGCGGCCCCCGTGGACGCGCCGAGGAGGAACGCGCGCGTCCGCGTCCGGGCCGCCAGCGCGCCTTTGAGGACCGCGCCTTCGACCCCGCGTTCGAGGTAACCCCGCTCCCGGAGACGCTCGCGGGCGTCGTCGAGAGAGATCATCTCTTCCGGTCCCGCAGCATCTCCGCGAACTCGCGCAGCAGCTCCGCCTTCTTGCCGAAAGGCTTCAGTGATTCGAGCGCGTGCTGCGTCAGCTCGGCGGCGAGCGTTCGGGCGCCGGCCTCGCCGACATGCCGTACGAACGTGGGCGCGGGCGCGCGCCGGGCGGACTTGCCCGTCTCGCCCGCGTCGCCACGCGTCTCGAGAAGGTCGTCGACGATCTGAAACGCGAGGCCGACGTTTCGCGCGTAGGAGCGAACGGCGCTCAGCTCGTTCTGGCGCGCTCCGCCGAGCACGGCGCCGAACTCCGCCGAGGCCACGAAGAGGGCTCCCGTCTTGCGCGCATGAATCGTCTCGAGACGGTCGAACGTCGCGTCGGTTTCGTCCGTCGCGAGATCGAGAGCCTGGCCCGAGGCGAGCCCGAGGAGTCCCGAGGCGTCCGCGAGCCGCGAGACGAGGTCGAGCGCGGCCGAGCCGGGGATGCCGCCGCGGCGCGCATGCAGGCCCGCCTCCGCCAGCAGCCCGAAGGCGCGGGAGAGAAGAGTGACGGCGGCGAGAATCGCGTTGCCCTCGCCATGCGCCACGTGCAGCGCCGGCCGGCCGCGCCGCAGCGTCGCGTCGTCCATCGACGGCAGGTCGTCGAGGACGAGGGAAGCCGCGTGCACCATTTCGATCGCGCACCCGGCGTCGATGAGGCGCGGGCGAGGCGCCTCGAACACGTCCCCCGCGAGAACGACGAGCGCCGGTCTCACCCGTTTCCCCGGCGACAAGAGCGCCTCGCGCGTGGCGGACGGGAGAGGATCCCGCGGATCGGGGACGTGCGCGTCGCCGGCGAGAAGGGACGGAAGGCGGGCGTCGACCGCGGCGCGCACCTCGGCGAGGAGATGCGAAAGGGCGGGAGACGAAGCCGAAGAATCAACGGGCGCGGCCACGTCGTTCACCTAGAGGGGAAGACGGGTGCCGCGCCCTCTCCCGGACATCAGAAGCTCGCGAGCCCGTCCTTCTCGTTCGTGAACACGTCGAACACCGTGATGAGTTGCGTCACGGTGAGGACGTCGCTGATCTTGGGGGGAAGGTTCACGAGCTTCAGTTTCGCGCCCTTGTGCGTGGCGGTCGTGTAGCAACCCACGAGCTCGCCGACGCCCGAGGAGTCGATGGTCGTGACGTCCCTCATGTCGACGAGGATCTTCGTCGCGCCCCCGTTCACCGCCGCGTGGATGGCCTCCCGCATCTGCAGGTCGCCCGCACCGATCGTGATCTTGCCGTGGAGCTCGACGATCTTGACGTCGCCGACGTCTCGCGTGGTCGCCGTGGTCTTCATCGTGTTTGTACCCCCTTCTTCCTGTCTCCGCCGAGGTGTTTTCTCATCGTCAGAACGGTGCCGCCGCGCGCGCCGCGCTCGAAGATCACGTCGTCCATGAACGTCTTCATGTAGAAGATACCGCGGCCCGAGGTCTTCATCTGGTTCTCGGGCGCGAGCGGATCCGCGACCGCCGAGGTCTCGAAACCTTCGCCCTCGTCGCCGACGACGATCTCGAGGTCGTCCGCCGATCCTCCGAGGGAGAGCATGACGCGCCGCGCCGGATCCTGGTGGTTCCCGTGTTTGATCGCGTTCGCGAGGGCCTCGCGGAGCGCGACTCCGATCCAGTGCTCGGCGTCGTTCTCGATACCCCGCAGCCGGCAGACGTATTCGAGCACCGCCTGGCCGAGCTCGAGATTCTCGAACCGGCTGGAGAGCCACAGCACGATCGGTCCCGGCGAAACGGACGATTCCGTCATTGCAAATGAGCGAGGAGACGCGCTGCTAAGCTCGACCCCCGATGGTTACCTCCACCGTAAACCCGAAACGCGGGCGCATGATACGCGAGCGCGCCGCGGGCCGTCCATCGATCCGGCCCTTCGCATTCGCGCTCCTCGCCGCCCTCCTGGCCGCGGTCGGGCCCGCGGCGGCCGAGCGCCCCATCGCCGAACGCCTTCCCGCAGCGGTGGCGGGCGCCCAGAAGCTCGTCGAGAAAGTCCGGGGCGTGCCGTTTCCCGGGACGGTCGCTTCGGCGATCCTGCACGAGAAGGACCTCGCCCGCGTGCTCGCGAAAAAGCTCGTCGAGGACCTGCCGGCGCCGTTTCCCCGCTACGCCGCCTCGCTCGCGGCCGCCGGCTTCTTCGACCCCGAACCGGGCCTCGAGCAGAAGCTCACGACGCTCTACACGCGGCAGGTCGCCGGCTTCTACGATCCCGCCGAGAAGAAGTTCTTCATCGTGCCCGAGCGGACTGCCGAGACGGCCGTGGCCGGAACCGCCGCCCTGGGCCTCTCGGCCGAAACCCTGCTCGAAGACACTCTTCTGGCCCACGAGCTGACGCACGCGTTACAGGACCGCCGTCTCGACCTCGTGCCCCGACTCAAGGCGCTCCACGATTCGTCCGACGGCCTCCTCGCGCTCGAGGCTTTTCTCGAAGGAGAGGCCACCGTCGTGATGATGGATGCGCTCCTGACCCGGCTGCCGGACGAGTCGAAGGAGCTCTTCGGCGAGGACACCCTCGCGACGATGATGTCCGGCCTCGCCAAGGGCGCCGCGGTGGAGGGAGCCGAGGGCGTGCCGCCGTTCTTCGTCAAGGAGATGCTCTTCCCGTACGTCGGGGGAACGGCGTGGATCCAGGCGCGGAAGAAGACCGGCGGCTGGCCCGCGGTCGATGCCGCGTACGCGCGGCCGCCACGGACGACGTCCGAGATCCTCCACCCGGAACGCGCCAGCTCGGCGCGCGTTCTCCTCAACGCCGGCGACCGCCCGACGTCCGCGAGCATTCCCCCCGGAATGCGCCTTCTGTACGAGGACACCTTCGGGGAGTGGATGCTCGGCTTTCTCCTCGAACGCGCGGGCGCCACGGACGCCGCCGCGCTCGCCGCCGAGTGGCAGGACGATCGCGTCGTCTTCTTCGAGCCGAAGGAGTCGCTGGGTGCCGGCACGCTCCCGGTCGGATTCGTGTGGCGCCTCCGCGCGACCTCGCCGGCCGCGGCGAAACGAATCGCGACCGCGCTGGAACCGCTCTACGCCCGTCCGGACGGCCGGTTCGCCGCCACGGTGACCGCCACGGCCGATCGCGTCGAGATCGTGCGCGGACGGACCGCGGCACACGCCCGCGCGCCCGAGCGGGCCCTCAGCTCCCCGCGATCAGCTTCAGCGCCGCCGGAAGGAAGATGAAGAGCTGAACGGCGTCGAAGGTGCCGTGCGCAAAGATCGACGCGACGGCGTTTCCGGTCCTGTGGAAGGCCGCCGCGAGGACGGTCGTGATCGCAAGCAGTCCGACGAAGAAGAACGGCTCGCCGTAGCCGGCGTGCGCGAGCAGAAACAGGATCGAGGCCGGGACGACCCCCAGCCGCCGCTGAAGAAAAGCCCGGAAATGAAACTCCTCGAGCGTCATGGCGAGAAGGACGAGGAGGCCCCTTTGCGCGGCGGGACGG
>JAMQPJ010000019.1 GCA_023717585.1 Thermoanaerobaculia bacterium | reverse complement strand
CGGAGACTCGTCGGCGTGTCGAGCCGGGACAGGAAACGGAGGTTCCGGCTCGTGGCGGTCCAACTGCTCCTCCAGCCCCCCGCGTTCACCGGAAAGAACCGCGCGGGCGACCGAATTGAGGAGAAGCCGCTCCCCCTCGGGCATCGCGTCGCCCCGGAGAAGGAACACTCCACCGGGTTTTCCCTTCCATGCGCCCCAGGCGCCGCCCTCGACGAGCTCGACGAGCTGCCCCTGCATCTCGTCGCGATAGCTCGCAGGGTGCTCGTTCAGGATCACGGCATCCGCCTTCAGCCCCTTGAGGCGCCAAAGTTCCTGCGCCATCAGGACGTGCCGCACGAGCGGCAGGTCGTCCGGCTCGGTCACGCGGACGAGCACGATCGGGAGATCGCCGGAGATGCCGTGTCCCCAGAGGGCCGCCTGTCCCAGCGTGCTCCTTTCCAGCAGGTCCCCTTCGGCGCGCAGCGACGCGTCCGAGAAGAAGACGCGTGAGCCGAGCCGCTCGAAGAGCTGCGCCTCTTCGGGGGAAATACCCAGGTGCCGGAGCGAGACCTGCGCGTGCGTGTAGGCCAGCGCGAACGTGCGGGCGGCGACGCCGGGGTCGTGGTACTTCTGCGCCAGGGCGCGCGCGGCAGTCTCGTCCGCGGCGACGCCCGTCGTAAGGGAGAGGCGGGCGAAGGCGCCGGGTGCGAGCCTCAGCCTCGTCCTCAGGCTGAGGATCGGGTCGAGCACGGCTCCCGTCGTGCCGGAGAGCGCACGCCCGTCGAGGGCGACGGGATCGTCGGGGCCGCGCCCGCGTCCCAGGAACCGCATCCGGTCGGTCTCCCACTCGACCGGTGCCTGCATTCGCCCGTCGATGGACAGGACATGAAAGGCGAAGAACGCCGGGTCGTGCGCACTGCGCTGGCGGCGCCGCGCGAGAAGGGCCGTGCTCTCTTGTACCCACTCGGTCTCGATGAAGAGCTTCCCGAAAGCGGGGTGCGCGACGTCTTCGGAGATGGACCCCAGGGCGATCTCGACGTAGCTCGTCAGCTCGATCTCGCGCGGCCGGTCGCTGTGATTCGTCACGGAGACCCGCCGCACCTCGGCGTCGTCCTCCGGCGAGACGGCGACCTCGAGGCGCGTCTCGATGCCGTGATCGCGCCGCTGGATGACGGCCTTCTCGGGGAGGAGCTCCACGAGATAGCTCTCCGGCTCCTCGCCGACGGGCTGATAGGCCGCGGACCAGACCGCGCCGCTGTGGACGTCGCGCAGATAGACGAACTGACTTCCCGGATCGAGCGTGGGGTCCTCGCGCCACCGCGTGACGGCGCGGTCCCGGCAGAAGCTCGCTCCGCCGCCCGCGTTCGTCACGATCGCGACATAGGCGCCGTTCGACAGGATCTGCGAGCGTGGGTACGGCGTGTGCGGCGAGCGGAGGCGGCGCGGGGCGCGGGCAACCGGGGGGGCCACGCGCGTCTCCTCGGCGGGACGCGGCTGGATGACAGGAGCCTCACGTGGCACCCGCTCCTGCAGGAGGAGCTCGGTCGCCTGGATCCTCGGGTCCGCGTGGAACCGGGTGACCATGAGGTCGCCGAGTAGGACGTTCGCGACGGCGACGAGCGTCATCCCCTGGTGGTGCGCCAGGTATGTCTTGACGATCACGCCCGTGTTTGCGCCGGCGCCGCGCGGCGTCGCAGGCGGCGTGCCGTCGTCCGGCTTGCGGGGCGTGTAGTCGACGGCATCGTAATAGCCCAACGATCCCTCGGCCCCCTCGGCCGCAAGGCGCCTCAGGTTTCGCGCGGCCTCGGCCGGGTCCACGAGCGCGGCCAGGGCGGTCGCGTAGGGCGCGACCACGAGCTCGTCGGCCAGCCCCCGCTTCAGCCCGAGGCCCGGAACGCCGAAGGCCTTGTACTGGTAGGTCCCGAGCCGGTCGACGAAGTTGAACGCCGACTCGGAGATGCCCCAGGGGACGCCGCGGTCCCGGGCGTACTTGCGCTGCCGCCGTACGACCATGCGATACGTCTGGTCGAGGAGGGTCCCGGGATACGTCCTCATCAGGAGGAGCGGCATCAGGTACTCGAATATCGACGCGCTCCACGAGACGAGCGTCGGGACTCCGTCCACGCTCACCACGAGCCGCCCGAGGTGGAACCAGTGGCTCTGCGGCACGTCCCCCTTGGCAATGGCGAAGAAGCTCGCCAGGCGCGCTTCCGAGGCGAGGAGGTCGTAATAGGAGCTGTCCATCCGGCCGGGCCCCATGGCATCGGCCAGCCTGTAGCCGATCGAGAAGAGCTGGCGTTCGCGGTCGTAAAGGAACGCGAAGCTCATTCCGTCGGCGAAGGCCGTGGAGCGGCGGGCGAGGTCGAAGAAGCGCGCTGCGAGCGGCGGTCGGGACGCGGCGAGCCGCCGGCACCCCTCGGCCAGCGCGAGCAGCGCTCCCGCGAGGTTGCCGCTGTCCACCGTGGAAACGTAGCGCGGGAAGAGCGGTGCGAGGTTCTGCGTGTCGGACCAGTTCAGGAGATGCCCCTCGTGCCGCTCCAGCCCCTCGGCGGTCGTCAGCGTTCGCTCCAGCCTCTCGAGCATGGCGTCTGCCGGCAGGAAGCCCAGATCTTGCGCCGCGAGTGTCGAGAGAAGGCTCATCCCGATGTTCGTCGGCGAGGTCCGGTGCGCCACGACGCGGGCAGGCTCCTCCTGGAGGTTGTCGGGAGGGAGCCCGTGGTCCTCGG
>JAMQPJ010000682.1 GCA_023717585.1 Thermoanaerobaculia bacterium | reverse complement strand
CCCGCGCGCGCGGGCGCCTCGAGAAGCCGCGCGAGGAGCGTGCCCGGCGAGGGCTCGTCGGCCCGGGGGAGCCAGAGCGCGAGGAGCGCGGCCGAAAGCGTGCCGGCGAGAGCGGGTACCGCGGGAGGAGCGTCCGCCAGGAGAAGCGCGGCGAGGGGCAGGAAAACGAGAGCCGTGCGCTCGGGTAGAACGAGCGAGCCCGCCGCGAACTGGCCGGCGGCGAGAAGGGCGAGGGAAACCCCGAGGACGCGGGCCACGGGGGCGAAAGCGCCCCGCCACGCGAGCCCGAGGAGGACTGCGATGAGAAGAGCGCCGGCCGCTCCGAGCGTCGTCATCGCACCGCTTCCGGCCGGAGCGCCGAAAGCGAGATTCGCGGGAAAGTCCCGGAGAGCGCCGGAGAAGCCGGGCCCGCCGGACCACGCCATCGACGCGCGCGGCTGGGCGAGCGCGACGGGAATCCACGCCGCGGCGATCGCGGCGGCCCCGAGACCCGAGAGGACGAGCGCCCGTCGGCCCGCAGGCCGGGCGTCCCACGCGAGAATCGCGAGCGCGGCGACCGGGAAGACCGCGAGATAGTGGGTCAGGACCGCGCCCGCCGCCGCAAACGACAGTCCGGCGCCGACCCCGAGCCGCGGCGCCTCGCGGAGCGCGAGCGCGCGCTCGAAGGCGAGAAGGACGAACAGCGAGGCGAGCGCGTAGGCGCGTCCCTCCGCGGCGTATGCCACGGCGAGGGGAGAGATCGCGAAGAGGGCGATCCCGGTCAGGCCGAGCGCCGGCCGGCCGAGCCGACGCGCGACGACGAAGAGGAGCGGGATGTGGAGGAGAGAGGCCACGAGCGAGAGGACGCGGACGAGGACGTCCGCGCGTCCCGGGAGCGGGCCGAACGGCGCCAGCAGGAGGTGCGCGGCCAGGTAGTGGAGCGGAGGGCCCGAGTCGACGCGCAGCGCCGCGAGGATTTCCGGGATGCTCTTCCTTGCCAGCGTCAGCGTGAAGATCTCGTCCGCCCAGAGCGGCCGGACGGCGAGCGTGAAGATGCGGGCGGCGATGCCGGCCGCGATGGCGGTCCACGCGAGGGCGCGCGCGGAAAGCGGCCCAGCGCCGGCCTCCGCGCCCTTCACCCGGGCTTCTTCAAGGCCTTCGCGTCGCGCTGCCGCGCCTCGAGCGCGTCGAGCGCCTCCCGGTACTTCGGCTCGGCCGGGTTGAGCCGGATGGCGTCCTCGTAGTACTGGCGCGCGGCGCGCCGGTTCCGAAGGGCCTCGCACACGGCGCCGAGGTTGTAGCGGAGCGGAGCGCTCCCAGGGTTCGCGTCGAGCGCCTGCTCCCAGAGGCGGCGGGCTCCGGCAAGGTCCCCGGCGTCGACGAGCTTCAGGCCTTCCGGCGCGAGCGGAGCCTTCTTGTCGAGAGCGACCCGCTCCTGGACCCTGCGGGGGGCGAATTGCGAAACGGCCTCGGCCGTCGCGGCCTCGATCGCACGATCCTCGGCGTCGCCGCGCATGCCGGACGTCGCGTGGTCGCCCATGGC
>JAMQPJ010000673.1 GCA_023717585.1 Thermoanaerobaculia bacterium | reverse complement strand
GATCGCGGAACGCGCCGTTCATGGTTTTCACGAGCTGCCAGGCGCGCATGTACGACATCCCGAGTCCGGCGCTCGCCTGCCGAAGGCTTCCGGTGTCCCGCACGGCTTCGAGCAGGTCGGCCTTTCCGGGTCCGAGGAGGATCTCGGTTCCCCCCATCACGCGGATCCGGGGCTTGACGACGGCCGCCCCGAGCGGTGCGGCGGCCCGCCTCGTCACGGTGGGCCCTCGCGGAGAATGTCGGCGACCAGGACGTCGATGCCATCCGCCTGCTCGAGGACCCGCTGGACGATTCCCGGCGCGAGGCGCCCCTTCAGCCCCTTCCGGGAGGGCCGCCCGATCACGAGAACTCCCACGCGCTCCTCTCGCACGAAGTCGAGGATCGCCGTGGCCACGTCCTCGGACTCGCGGTAGACGATCGTGGCCCCGAGCGTCATCGCGAGCTGGATGTTCTCCGTGAGCTCCCTGTGACGCGACGCCGACAGGTTCTCGGGCCGGTCTCTCTTGCGCCTGACGTAGATCGCGTACCAGCGCGTGTTCATGCGGCCGGCCATGCGCGACCCGCGCCTTATGAGAGACCGCGCCGCAACCGGATCGAGAGGGAGAGCGACGGCCACGCGGATCGGGGGGGCGATCGCCGGGAACGAACCGCTGCTCCCGGTCGGGCCGTGGTCGACGTTCTCTGCCGTCTCGCGGAGCGCGAGCTCGCGCAGGGACGTGAGGTTCTCCTCGCGGAAGAAATTCTCGAGGGCGACGAGCGCCTGCGCCGCCGGATAGACCTTGCCCTCCTTCAGTCGATCGCGGAGCTCGGGCACGGGAAGGTCCACGTTCACGACGGCGTCCGCCTCGCGTATGACGCGATCGGGGACACGCTCTTTCACCTCGAGCCCCGTCGCCGATTTCACGACGTCCTGGACGCCCTCGAGATGCTGCACGTTGACGGCCGTCATCACCGAAATGCCCGCCACAAGAAGGTGCTCGACGTCCTGCCACCGCTTTTCGTTCTTGCCGCCCGGCGCGTTCGTGTGTGCCAGCTCGTCCACGATCGCGACCTCCGGCTTCCTCGCGATCACTGCGGCAAGGTCCATTTCCTCGAGGATCGCGCCCTTGTAGGGCACGAGCTTCCTCGGGACGACCTCGAGGTCCCCGATGCGCGCGGCCGTTTCCGCCCGGCCGTGGGTTTCGACGAAACCGGCGACGATGTCGATTCCCCGGCCCCTCATCGCATGGGCATCGTCGAGCATCCGGTAGGTCTTGCCGACGCCCGCCGCCTGCCCGAGGTAGACCTTCAGGTTTCCGCGTTTGGGGTCGCGGCTCGCAATCCTCAGGAAGGATTCGGGATCCGGACGATCTCGTGTGGTGCTCGACGGCACCTGCCGATTATGGGGCTTGGGGCGGAGCTGCAGACGCGCTGGCCGCCGGAGCCGGGCTCGGCGCCGGCGTGGCGGTCGGCGTCGGTGCGATCTGCGGATGGCCGAGCCGCGCGTCGATCTCCATGTTGAGCGCGAGGACGTTGACGCGGCTTTCGCCGAAGAGGCCGAGAAAGCGCCCCTCGGTGTTCTTGGCGAGGAGCGCCTCGAGGTCCGCGGCGGGAATACGCGCCTCTCGCGAGACCCGCGGGATCTGCAGGCGCGCGTACTCCGGCGAGATGTGGGGATCCACGCCCGAGCCGGACGACGTCACGGCGTCGGCCGGGACGGCTCCGGTGACGCCCTCGTCGCCTCTCACGGCCGTCACCGCGTCCTTGACGGAGTCTGCGAGCTTCTTGGAGGTCGGGCCGAGATTCGTGCCGCTCGTCGCCGTCGGGTCGTAGCCAGTCCCCGCCGCGGAGGGCCGGCCGTGGAAATGTCCGGGCATCACGAACGACTGCCCGATGAGGGACGAGCCCACCAGCGTGCCGGGGTCGTCTTTCTTCTTCAGAAGGCTCCCGTTTGCGGCATCCCGAAACGCGACCTGTCCGATGGCCCAGACGACCGCGGGATAGCCGAGCCCGAGGAGCACAGTCAGCGCCAGGAAGAGCCGGATAGAGCCGAGCACGTTTTCTTTCATTTCAAACCTCAGACGAGATGGAGCGCGACAAGGAGAAGGTCGATAGCCTTGATGCCGACGAAGGGGACGAGGATTCCGCCCATTCCATAGAGAAGGAGATTGCGGCGCAGGATGCGGCCCGCGCCGTGCGGGCGGTACTCGACGCCCCGCAACGCGAGCGGGATGAGCGCGACGATGATGAGCGCGTTGAAGATCACGGCCGAGAGGATGGCGCTCTGGGGCGTGGCGAGACGCATGATGTTCAGGGCCTGCAGCTCGGGGTACGTGACGAGAAAGAGCGCCGGGATGATCGCGAAATACTTGGCGACGTCGTTCGCGATCGAGAACGTCGTGAGCGCGCCGCGCGTCATGAGGAGCTGCTTGCCGATCTCGACGACCTCGATGAGCTTCGTCGGGTTCGAGTCGAGGTCCACCATGTTGCCGGCTTCCTTCGCGGGCTGGGTCCCGGTGTTCATGGCCATGCCGACGTCGGCCTGAGCGAGCGCGGGAGCGTCATTCGTCCCGTCGCCTGTCATGGCCACGAGGTTGCCTTTCTCCTGCTCGGCTCGGATGAGGGCGAGCTTGTGCTCCGGCGTGGCCTCGGCGAGGAAGTCGTCGACGCCGGCCTCGCGCGCGATCGCCGCGGCGGTGCGCGGATTGTCGCCGGTGATCATGACGGTGCGGATTCCCATCGCGCGCAGCCTGTCGAAGCGCTCTTTCATTCCGCCCTTCACGATGTCCTTCAGGTAGATCGTCCCCATGACCCGCTTGCCGTCGACGACCACGAGAGGCGTCCCGCCCTCGCCGCCGATGGACGCGACGTCGCGTCGGATCTCGTCGGGAAGGGAGCCGCCGAGGGCGCGCACGAAACCGTCCACGGCGTCCGCCGCGCCCTTTCGAACCTGCCGCCCGCCCTCGAAATCGAGGCCGGACATCCGGGTGCGGGCGGTGAACGGGACGAACTTCGCGTTGAGCTCGCGAAGCTCCCGGGCCCTCAGGCCGTATTTCTGCTTTGCGAGCACGACGATCGAGCGTCCCTCGGGGGTTTCGTCGGCGAGCGACGAGAGCTGCGCCAGCTCGGCCAGATCCGATTCCGACACGCCCGGGGCCGGCAGGAGCTTCACGGCTTCGCGGTTGCCGAGGGTGATCGTGCCCGTCTTGTCGAGGAGGAGGACGTTCACGTCGCCCGCCGCCTCCACGGCCCGGCCCGACATCGCGAGGATGTTGTGCTTGAGGACCCGGTCCATCCCGGCGATGCCGATGGCCGAGAGGAGGCCTCCGATCGTCGTCGGGATCAGGCAGACGAGGAGCGCGATGAGGACTGTCACCGACACGTTTCCGCCCGAGTAGATCGCGAACGGGCGCAGCGTCACGGTGGCGAAGAGGAAGACGATGGTCAGGCCCGCGAGGAGGATGTCGAGCGCGATTTCGTTCGGCGTCTTCTGCCGCTCGGCGCCCTCGACGAGGCGGATCATCCGGTCGAGGAAGGTCTGCCCCTGCTCCGAGGTGATCTCGACGACGATTCGGTCCGAAAGCACCGTCGTGCCGCCCGTCACGGCCGAGCGGTCGCCGCCTGCCTCGCGGATGACGGGCGCCGACTCGCCGGTGATCGCGGACTCGTTGACGGACGCGATGCCTTCGACGACCGTCCCGTCGCCCGGGATCATCTCGTTCGCCTCGACGACGACGCGGTCTCCCTTCCTGAGCTGGGTAGAGGGGACCTTCTCCTCCCGCCCCACCTTCCCGTCGCCCGCCAGACGGCGTGCGATGGTCTCCGTTCGGGCCCGCCGGAGAGCATCGGCCTGCGCTTTACCGCGGCCTTCGGCCACGGCCTCGGCGAAGTTCGCGAAGAGGACCGTCGCCCACAGCCAGAAAACGATCTGGAGCTGAAAGCCGAACAGGCCCTTCGGGGAGAGGCCGGGCAGCAGGAAGAGCGTCGTCGCGAGAGCGCCGACCTCCACGATGAACATGACGGGGTTCTTCATCATCCGCGCCGGGTTCAGTTTCGTGAAGGCGTCCACGGCGGCCCGGGACAGGATCGCCCGGTCGAGCAGGGAGGTCGGTTTCGTTCTTGTCATGGTCGTGTTTCCCTCAGAACAGCTTTCCGGCACCCATCAGGAGGTGCTCCACGATGGGTCCGAGCGCGAGAGCGGGGAAGAATGTGAGGGCGCCGACGATCAGAATCACGCCGATGAGGAGCACGACGAACACGGGCCCGTCCACCGGGAACGTGCCGATCGACTCCGCCACTTTCTTCTTCGCCGCGAGCGAGCCCGCGATGCCGAGGAGCGGGATGATCATCAGGAAGCGCCCGAAGAACATCGCGATGGCGAGCGCCACGTTGTAGAAGTCCGAGTTCGCGTTCAGCCCGGCGAAGGCGCTGCCGTTGTTCCCCGTGGCGCTCGTGAAGGCGTAGAGGATCTCGGAGAGCCCATGCGGCCCCTGGTTGTTCAGGCTGGAGAGGCCCGCTTTCGAGGCGACGCCGAGGGCGGTTCCGACGAGGATCGAGAAGGTCAGGATGAGCACCGAGAGCATCGCGAGCTTCACTTCGTGGGCCTCGATCTTCTTGCCGAGGTATTCGGGTGTGCGCCCGACCATCAGGCCCGCGATGAAGACCGCCAGGACGACGAAGAGGAGCATGCCGTAAAGACCGGCGCCGACGCCCCCGAAGATGATCTCGCCGAGCTGGATGTTCAGGAGCGGGACAAGGCCGCCGAGGGGCGTGAAGGAGTCGTGCATCGAGTTCACCGCGCCGCACGAGGCGTCGGTCGTGATCGTGGCGAAGAGGGCCGAGTCCACGGGCCCGAACCGGACCTCCTTGCCTTCCATGTTCCCCATAGCGGTCGACACGCCGAGGCCGTGGTGGATCGAGTTGCCGCGTACTTCGAAAAAGCCGGCCGTCAGCGCCCCGACGAGGAACAGGATGGACATCGACCAGAAGACGGCCCACCCGTGGCGGGTCTTGCCGGTCATCGACCCGAGCGTGTACGTCAGCCCCGCGCCGACCGAGAAGATCAGGAACATCTGGACGAGGTTGCTGAACGGTGTCGGGTTCTCGTAGGGATGCGCCGAGTTCGCGTTGAAGAAGCCGCCGCCGTTCGTTCCCAGCTCCTTGATCGCCTCCTGCGAGGCGATGGGCCCCTGCGGGATCTTCTGCGTCGCGCCTTCGAGCGTCGTGACGGTCTCGGAGGCCTTGAAGTTCTGGATGACGCCCTGCGACATCAGGACCACCGCGCCGGCGAGGCTGAGCGGCAGGAGCACCCAGAGTGTGGCGCGCACGAGGTCGGACCAGAAATTCCCGATGCCCTTTGACTCGACCCGGGCGACGCCCCTCACGAAGGCGATCGCGATCGCGATCCCCGTGGCCGCCGACGCGAAGTTGTGGACGGCGAGCCCCGCCATCTGGGTGAAGAGCGACATCGTCGACTCGCCCGAGTAGGCCTGCCAGTTCGTGTTCGTCGTGAACGAGACCGCGGTGTTCCAGGCGAGCGCGGCCGGGACGGCCGGCATCTTGTCGGGATTCAGCGGCAGAAGGTGCTGCAGCCTCTCCATCGCGTACAGCACGACGAGGCTGACGACGTTGAAGACCATCATCGAGCCGGCGTACGCGACGAACCCCTGCTCCTTCGAGGCGTTCACCCCGCCGACGCGGTAGAGGAGGCGCTCGAGCGGAACGAGGACCGGATCCAGGAAAGTCCTCTCCTTCGAGAAGACTTTCTTCATGTAGATCCCGAGCGGCTTGACGACCGCGAGGACGAGGAGGAAGTAGATTCCGGTTTTCAGGAAGACGTCGAGCATGGCGTTCTCACAGCTTCTCGGGCTTCACGAGCGCGTAGAGGAGATAGGCGAGGGCGGCGATGGACAGCACGAGCCCGAGGACGTTTTCAAAGGACATGATGTTTCTCTTTCAATTCAGATCTCGTCGCAGCGCTTCACGTACCAGAGCGACAGCGCGAGTAGGCCGAGAGTCAGGAGGAGGAAGAGGGCATCGAGCATGGATGGTTCTCCTTCGGATTCAGGCTTCTGACGACCTTCAGAAGGTGTAGAGCGCGTTCAGGAGGACGGTCGGCTGCTGCTTCTTCGTGAGGGCCCCGTCCCGGCCTTCGAAGACTTCCTTGTCGGAGAAGTCGACGCGGAGGTCGCCGCGGAAGACGACGTGGGAACCCACCTTCAGCTCCGGTGTGAGCGTCAGGCCCGTCAGCTTCTGGGCGACGCCAGTCCGGGCGCCGTCGCGGTCGTTGAAGAGCTCGCCCCTTAGAATGACGGCGAAGCTGTCGCTGAGGCCGAACCGCGCATAGCCGACGATGCCGTTCCACATCGCGGTCTGGCCCTGCGTCACGGCATCGGGTTCGGTCCCGTAGACGAGGTCGACGGTAAGTACCGTCTGGTCCGTGACCTTCCACTGCGCGTTGACGTTGACCATGTTGCGGGCGTCGCCGTTCGTGTCGCTCCTCTCGGCTCCCACCATGTAGTTGGCGGAGGCCGTGACGGTCTTCGAGGGCGTCCAGATGAGCTGGGCGCCGAACGACTTGGCCGTGTTGTTGTCCTTCGCGTTGTCCCACCCGTTGACGAGCATCACCATGCCCGCGACCTGGTCGCTGAAGGTGTAACTGGCCTTGATGCCGGTATGCGTGAAGGGGATCGCATAGCCGAACAGGAACGAGCGCGTCGCGTTGTCGTTGTAACCGTCGTAACCGTCGATGAGCTCGTACCCGTGATTGGTCACGAACTTCCCGATGTCGAGCCGGAGGCCGCTGCCGACCGGTGCGATGGTGCTGAGGAAGGCCTGCTGGAGGTCGAAGTCCTGCGCTTTCCCGCTGGCGTCGCGAAAGAGCCCGGCCGCGGCGGACACGCGCGGGATCGAGCCGCCGGCCACGGCGTCAACGCGGAAGCCGACCTCGCCCGGCTTGGTAACCGCCTTCTGGAGGACAACCTCGGCCACGTCCACCTTGATGCTGTTGTCGTCGAAGTCGAAGACGCGAAACTGGTTCACGCCCGAGGAGGGTCTGTTGAGGTTGTACGAGTAGCTGGTCGAGACGAACCCGTTCACGGTGATCTCCTCGTACCAGGGCCTGGGAGCCGGCGCTGGGGCAGGCGTCGGCACCGGTGTCGGAGAAGGAACCGCTGCGGGCGACTCCTGACCGAGTGCGACGGATGCAGTGCCGGCGAGCTCGAGCGAGAGCAAGGACGCGGTGATGAGAGAGAGCAGCTTTCCGACGTGGCGGGGGTGAAGAGGCCGTTTCATGTCCCAAAGGCTGCAGCATGATCGCCAAGGAAGTCCGGAAGATGACCGAAAGAAGTTCGAAAGGCGCACGGAACTTCTTCTCAGGCAAGCGGTTCGGCCGCGAAGCGGTAGCCGATCCTAGGCTCGGTGACGATGTACCGAGGGCGCGAAGGTTCGGGTTCCAGCTTGCGGCGAAGAGCGCCGACCTGGACACGGACGGAGTCGGCTGTCGGCGCCGGGGCACCCTTCCAGATCACGAGGTCGGGTTGCCGTGCCGAGAAGACATCGAAACCCTGCAGCCCGTCGGCGGCAACGACCGTTTCGTAGCCCTGCGCCTCGAGTTCGGAGGCGAGGCCTTGCGCAAGCGCGGCGTCGTCGTCCACGACGAGTAGGAGCGGAGCGGTCCGAGTCACGGCCAGCGGAAGAAGTTCTAGGGGTGCGGCGACGTCACGCCGCAAGCCCGAGGTCGCGATTCCGGCCGGCGGCACTCGTTACCTTGCGCGGAGCTGGTTCTCCTCGGACCTCGCCGTCGGGTCCCGGCCGTCTCTCGATCAGCACCCTCGGAAGCGCGAGCTCGCGCAGCGCGTGTCCGAAGAAGAACAGATAGCCGGAAAAGCCGGCAGCGGCGAAGATCAGGCGCGGCAGGCCTTCGTAGGTGACCGCCACGAGGGCGCCCGCGCAGAGGCAGACGACGGAGGCGGTGACGAGTCCGAGAAAAGACGCGACAGAGCGAAACCTGGTCGGAGCAGGGGCTTTTCTCACGCCATGAATCTGAATCCCCGCCTCGAAGGAAGTCCGGAGAAGGGTCTAAGGAACTTCCAAATCCGGAAGGCGGGACGGTCCAGCGCGCGAAGCTCTTCAGGCCGCCGTGAGGTGCGTTCGCTCTCTACCGGGGCTCGGCTCGCCGGCGCGCTCGGGATCCGGATCGCCTTCGCCCAGAAGGCCGGGGAACAGGTCCCGGAACGCGCCGCTCGAGAAGAAGAGATAGCCCGCGAAGCTGATCGCCGCCAGGAGGAGCCGGGCCGGCCCTTCCAGGGAAACGGCCAGCAGAGCCCCTCCGACAAGGAAGAGGAGGGAAGCGGCGAGCAGGCCCAGGCTCCGGGTGTTCGCGCGTCGCGGGCGGCCGGCAGGGGCTTCATCCACGTGGGGAGATTGCGTCTCGGCCGTGAAGGAAGTCCGGAAAAAGGCCTAAAGAAGATCTAAAGATTTCCGGTCACCGCGTCCGAGTCCCTAGACTCACCGGATGTCGACGGCCGAATCGGTGGTGTGAAGTGTCGCCCGATCGCAACTCGCTGGCCCGTCTCGTCCTGGGGAAGCCCAGGGACGTGAACGATCCGAAGATCTTCCACCGGGTCTCGCTCGTCGCGTTCCTCGCATGGGTGGGTCTCGGAGCGGACGGCCTGTCGTCGTCGGCCTACGGCCCGGACGAGGCGTTCCGCGCGCTCGGCGAGCATCGCTCGCTCGCGATCGTCCTCGTCGCGATGACGGCGATCACGATCGCGGTCATTTCGATCGCGTATTCCAACCTCATCCAGCACTTCCCGGGCGGCGGCGGCGGCTACCTCGTCGCGACGAAGCTGCTCGGGCGCAAGGCGGGCGTCGTGTCGGGCTGCGCGCTCGTCGTGGACTACGTCCTCACGATCACGACGTCGGTGGCATCGGGATGCGACCAGATCTGGAACTTCCTGTCCCCCGGGATGGCGCGCTACAAGCTCTTCGCCGAGATCGCGGTCCTCCTGGTCCTGATCGTTCTGAACCTCCGGGGCGTCAAGGAGTCCGTGACGATCCTCGCGCCGATCTTCCTCGTCTTCATCGGCACGCACGCTTTCGCGATCCTGTACTCCTTCGCGATCCACCTCCGGGGATTGCCCGCAGTCTTCAGCGGGGCGGCGCGCGATTTCCACGCCTCGACGGCGACGCTCGGCTTCTGGCCTCTCGCCTTCATCCTCCTCAAGGCGTACTCGATGGGCGGCGGCACGTACACGGGCATCGAGGCCGTCTCGAACGGCGTTTCGATGCTGCGCGAACCCCGCGTGAAGACGGGGAAGAAGACGATGTTCCTCATGGCCGCCTCGCTCGCGTTCACGGCGGGCGGCATCCTCTTCGGCTACCTCCTCGTCGGAGCGCGAGCGCAGGAGGGGAAGACGATGAACTTCGTCCTCTTCGACGCGCTCTTCGGGCAGTGGAAGGTCGGGGGTGTCGCGGTGGGGACGGCCTTCGTTCTGACGCTCCTCGTCGCGGAAGCGGCGCTCCTCTTCGTTGCGGCGCAAACGGGATTCCTCGACGGCCCGCGGGTCCTCGGGAACATGGCGGTGGACTCCTGGGTGCCGCGCCGTTTCTCGCAGCTGTCGGACCGCCTCGTGACGCAGAACGGCGTCTTTTTGATGGGCCTCGCGGCAATCGCGGCTCTCCTCTACACGCGCGGCAACATCACGATGCTCATCGTCATGTACTCGATCAACGTCTTCGTGACGTTCTCGCTCACGGAGCTCGGGATGGCCCGTCACTGGATCGTCGACCGGCACAAGGAGCCGCGCTGGAAGAGCCAGCTCGCGATTCACGGCACGGGCCTCGTCCTGTGCCTCACGATTCTCTGCATCACGCTCTACGAGAAGTTCGCCGAGGGCGGCTGGATGACCGCGCTGGTGACGAGCGCGACGATCGCTGTCTGTTTCCTGATCCGGCGGCATTACGACCGGGTCGCGGAGGACCTCAAGCGACTCGACGACATCCTCGTTCCCGTCGCGCCCGTCCCTGTCGCGGACGACTGCGTGACCGCGCTCGACCACAAGCTCCCGACGGCGATCCTGACCGTGGACCGCTTCTCGGGCTACGGCCTCCACCAGATCCTGAGCGTTCACATGCTGTTCCCGAACTACTACAAGAACTTCATCTTCGTCTCGGTGGCCGTCGTGGACTCCGGCAACTTCAAGGGAAGCGAGGAGATCGGTCGGCTCGAAGCGAACACGCGCGAGAACCTCGAACGATATGTCGCGTGGTGCCGGGCAAAGGGCTGGAACGCGGGCTACCGGATGGCGGTCGCCACGGAGGCCGTGGAAGAGGTCGTGAAGATCTGCAGGGAGCTCCGCGAGGAGTTCCCGCGCTCGGTCGTCTTCAGCGGCAAGCTCGTGTTCAAGAAGGAGGAGTGGTACCACCGCCTCCTCCACAACGAGACCGCGATGGCGATCCAGCGCCGCCTCCAGTTCGAGGGCGTGCAGGCGATCGTCCTGCCCGTCCGGGCGGCTGTCTAGATCGGCTCGGCGACGAAACGGTAGCCGACCCACGGCTCCGTGACGACGTAGCGCGGGCGGGCGGGGTCGGGTTCGATCTTTTTCCGGAGCGAGCCGACGTGGACGCGGACGGCGTCGGGCGTCGTACCCGGGGCGCCGTGCCAGACGCGGCCGATGATCTGCCGGATCGTGATGGGCTTGCCCGCGTGGGACGCGAGGAGCTCGAGGATCGCGAGCTCGGTCGGCGTGAGACGGACTTCCTTGCCCTCGACGACGACGCGCCGCCTCTCGCGGTCCAGCGTGAGGCCGGGGAACTCGAGGACTTCGGCCGCGCTCTCGTCCGCGTGGCGCCGCAACTGGGCCCGCACGCGGGCGAGAAGCTCGGGCACCGAGAAAGGCTTCACGACGAAGTCGTCGGCGCCGAGGTCGAGCGCGCGGATCTGGTCCCCGTCGCCGCCGCGCACGGAGAGGACGACGATCGGCGTCTTGCCGGCCTTGCGGAGCCGCGCGATGAGCTCGAAGCCGTCCGCGACGGGCATCGCGAGATCCGTGAGCACGAGGTCCGGCTCGCGCTCCGCGGCCCGCCGGGCTCCCTCGTCGCCGTCGGCCGCCTCGAGCGTTTCGTAGCCGGCCGCCGCAAGTTCTGCTGTGAGGCCCCGACGAATCGACGGGTCGTCGTCCACCACGAGGATCGTGCCGAGAGAGCGCGTCACGCGGAGGCCTCCGCCGCAGCGGGAAGGTCGAGGCGCGCGATCGTCCCGCCGCCGGGGCGGTCGAGGAGGGCGACCGTCCCGCCCATCGCTCGCGCGAGCGAACTGCAAATGGTGAGCCCGAGCCCGGCGCGGCCGGCCTCCGCCGGCGAGACGCCGGACGCGGCCGCGCGCTTGACCTCGGCGGGGACGCCGGCCCCGCGGTCGCGCACGTCGAGGCGTATCCGCCCGTGGTCCGATGGGTTCGGCTCGGCAGCGAGCTCCAGCGCCGCTCCCGGCGGAGCGGCGCGCGCGGCGTTCTCGAGGAGGTTCGCGAGGATCTCCACCGCGAGCGCGGGGTCGGCGAGCGCGTCGCGTGTGTTGGGCGCGACCGTGACCTGGATCGTCCGGCCCGAGAGGGCGAGCGGCACGGCCTCGAGAGTGGCGCGAAAAAGATCGGCAGGCGGAGCGGGCTCGGGGCGCGGGACGTACGTGCCGGCGTCGACGCGCGCCATCGCGAGGAGGTTGTCGATCCGGCGCGAGAGACGCTCTGTCTCGGCCGAGACCTCGTGCACGTCGGCCGCGGCCGCGGCCGCG
>JAMQPJ010000671.1 GCA_023717585.1 Thermoanaerobaculia bacterium | reverse complement strand
GCGCGCGACCTCGGCCCCGACCCCGGCGACGCGACGGCGATCCTCAAGGACGAGGACCGCTGCATCCGCTGCGCGCTCTGCGTAATGCGCTGCCCGACGGACGCGATCGCGATGGACCGCGTGACCTTCGCCACGACGTGGAGGACCGCATGACGACGACCTCCCTCCCCGCGCGCTCACGGCTCGAACCCGAGCCCGTCGCGCGCCGCGATTTCCTCGGCCTCTCCGCGCTCTGGGCGGCCGGCTCGGCGCTCGCCTTCGCGACGCTCGGCGCGCTCCGGCTCCCGAAGGCCGCGGTCCTGCCGTCGCCCTCGCGCAAGTACAAGGTCGCGCTCCCGGACACGCTGCCTCCCGGGGAGGCCTTCGTCCCGCCGGGCCGCAACGTCGCCGTCTTCCGCGACGCCGAAGGCGTCTTTGCCGTCTCGACCGTCTGTACGCACCTCGGCTGCATCGTCAAGACCGGCCCCGAAGGGTTCGACTGCCCCTGCCACGGCTCGCGCTTCGCGAAGGACGGCTCCGTCACGAAGGGACCCGCGCCGCGCGCTCTCGCGTGGCGCAAGGTCTCGGGAAGCGGCGGCACGTACGTCGTGGATGAGGGCGAGGACGTCGCGCCCGGGACGAGAGTAAAGGGAGACAAGGCATGAGCGCCGCCGTGCCCGGTCCGGTTCGCGAGACCGCTCTCCGCCGCCTCGTCCTCAACCTGAAAGGCGCGCCGCGCCTCGTCAGGGAGTCCGCGTTCCGCGGGGGGACGCCGAGCACCGACCGGACGCGCTCGACGTTCGTCTTCGGGAACGTCTTCCTCCACCTCCACCCCGTTCGGACACACCGCTGGAGCCTTCGCTGGTCCACGACGTGGGGCCTCGGGATCGCCGCGATGGCGGCGTTCCTCGTGACGCTCGTGACGGGCGTCCTCCTCATGTTCTATTACAAGCCCCACCCCCTCGCGGCCTACGACTCGATCAAGGACATTCACTTCGTCGTTCCGACAGGCCGGTTCATCCGGAACATCCACCGCTGGGCCGCGAATGCGATGGTCGTCGTGGTCCTCCTCCACATGGCCCGCGTCTTTTTCACGGCGGCATACCGCGCCCGCCGCGAGTTCAACTGGCTCGTCGGGATGGCGCTCCTCGCGACGACGCTCGGCCTCTCCTTCACAGGCTACCTTCTCCCGTGGGACCAGCTCGCGTACTGGGCGATCACGATCGGGGCGAACATCGCGCAGTCCCCGCGCGAGGTGACGGACGCGCTGAACCTCACGGACCGCTTCGACCCGGGCGGGCTCCAGAAGCTCCTCCTCCTCGGCTCCGACACGGTCGGCGAGGAAGCGCTCATCCGGTTCTACGTCCTCCACGTCATGCTTCTCCCGCTCGTCCTCGCGGCGCTCGCCGCCGTTCACTTCTGGAGGATCCGCAAGGACGGCGGCCTCACGCGCCCGTCCGATGCGGATGCGCGCGTCGGGGCGCCGGGAGTGGACTCGCTGCCGGTCTTCACAGACGCTCCGCGCAAGACGTACCAGCTCGCAGCGCTCGTGCGCGGGAAGACGCCAGCCGTCGGGCGGGGACCCGAGGCGACGGTACCCTCGATGCCGCACCTCTTCTATGCGGAGCTCGCGGTCCTCATGCTGACGGTGGCGGGCTGCCTCGCGCTCGGGATCCTGTCGGACGC
>JAMQPJ010000652.1 GCA_023717585.1 Thermoanaerobaculia bacterium | reverse complement strand
GGACGACCGCCCCGCCGCCGAGGCCGGCGAGGAACGAGAGCGCCCGGCCGATCGCGCCGTGGAACACGAGGCCGAGGCCGAGCGCGGTCCCGGCCCAGATCAGCGTGCCCGCGGAGGTGAAGGCCAGGAATCGGGGAAGCGTCGCGCCCGCCGCGCCGGCGAGAGGCGGCGCCACCGTGGAGTAGCCGGGAATGAACTTCGCGAAGAGGAGCGACCGAAGGCCGTACGAATCGAAGAGGCCTTCGGTCTGGCGCACGCAGGAATCGGGAGAGAGAGACAGCTTGCAGAGCGTCTTGAGGATCTTCTGCCCGTACCGCCGGCCGAGGAGGAACCAGGCCGTGTCGGCCGCGACTGTCGCGAGGAACGCGGCGGCGAGCAGGTTTCCGAACGGCAGCTTCCCGTCGGCCGCGAGCGCGCCCGCGACGAGCAGCGTCGGGACCGCGGGCACCGGGATGCCGAGCTGCTCGAGGAAGACGTTCAGGAAGACGAACCCGACGCCGTGCCGAAGGACGAGAGCGGTGAGCTCGTTCACGTCAGCTCACGCCCGTGGAGGACGAGGAGACGGACGCCGGGTCGACGCCGAGGCGCGCGAGGGCGCGCTCCCAGAGCCCGTCGACGTCGTTCGTGAAGACGAGCCCGGGTTCCCACGGGAGGACGAGCCAGGAGCCGGCCTCCATCTCGCTCTCGAGCTGGTCGGCCGCCCAGCCGGAGTAACCCATGACGAGGAGTCCGGGCGTGCCCGCGGACGGAGGAGCAGTGAAGAGCCTGGGGAGGATCTCGGCCGCCGCCGACACGCGGAGCCCCGGTGCCATCTCGATCGACTCGACGCCTTGCACCACCTCCGAGAAGAGCGCGATGAGCCCGTTCGCAAGAACGGGCCCGCCGACCCGGAGCGGGGTCTCCGGGTGAACGGCCGTGTCGAGGGGCGGCGCGAGGAGGTTGACGGCGGGCTCGCCGAGCAGGCGGTTCACGACCCATCCGAGCGCGCCCTCGCGTGTGTGATGGCCCATGACCACGACGGTCCTCGAGAAATTCGGGTCCAGCATCTCGGGCGCGGCAAGGAGCAGATAGGGCGTCGTCAGGGACTCGACCACGCGCGGAGACTAGCGCGTCGGGACGCCCCGCCGAAAGCGGCGGGTTCCGGCGCGAAAGCCCGCCAGGCCGCCCGGGCAACGGAAGCGATCGCCGCGTCCCGCGCGGCGGCGTCCGCTCCTCCGCGAACGAACACGGCGAGGACGACGTGCGTCCCGTCGGGCAGCGAGACGATCCCCGCGTCGTTCGCGCAGGACCCCACGGTCCCGGTCTTGTCGAGCACCTCGGTCCCCTTCGGGAACCCCGCGCGCAGCCGACGGTCGCCCGTCGCGCAACGGCGCATCGCGCCGAGGACGAAGTCCGTGCGCAAGCGCGAAAGGAGCTCGCCCCGGTAAAGACGCAGGAGCATCCGGGCCACAGCGTCCGGAGACGCCCCGTTCTCCGCGCCCCGCTCGAACGCGACGAGATCCCGTTTCATCGCCGCGTCCATACCCTTCTCGTCGAGCGAGATCCGGACGCCGGTCACCCCGCGCGAGACGAGGGCCTTCTCGACGGCGGGCGGTCCGCCGAGGAGCGCGATGAGCTTGTCGGCTGCGGTGTTGTCGCTGTCGACGAGCATGACGTCCACCATTCGCCCGACTGTCACGCGCATACCCGGCTTCCACGCGTCGTACAGGGGGCCGACCTTTCGCCGGTCCGCCGGCCGGATCTCGACTTCCTGCTCGAGGCCGAGCGCGCCCTTCTCGACGGCACCAAGCGTCGCGATCGCGACGGGCACCTTGAACACGCTCGCCATCTGGAAGCGCTCGCCGCCACGGATCGACAGGCGCCGGCCGGACTCGATGTGCGCGGCCGCGACGCCTATGACAGCGCCACCAGCTTCACGAGCGGCTGCGTCGACTGCCGCGGCAAAGGCCGGCGAGGTCGAGTCGGGAAGATCGGGAACGGGCGAAGACACCGCAAGGGCGGCCAGAGCGATCGGTAGAGACAGGTTCAACGGGACACCTCCGAAGAAGATTTTCTTGGAAGCGGAATATCAGGAGCCGTGCCAGCGCACGGTCACCGCGAATTGGGCTCAGGCGCGCCGCGGAGTCTTTGAATCGACGTTCGACGATTCAAGACGAAGCATCAGGCCGCCCCGCCCTGACCGCACCGATGGGCCATCAACGCTGCGATTTCACGATCCACAGAATCTGGCCCGTATGCGTCGAGAAGTGCTCCACAACGTGGTAGATCGCCTTCAGTACCGTCGTGTCGTGGCCCTGGATTTCACGTGGTTCGATCAGGTCAGCTTCCGTCAAGCTCGCCAGCACCGCGTCCGCTTCGTCCAGAACCTTTCTCAATCGGGCAAGGAGCTGCTCCTTCGGTATCGGTTGCCGTTCGTCGAATTCTCGCTGCCGGTTGCGCTCGTTGGGCTGCCGCCCAACCCCGCCGACGATCCACTGCCGGACGTTGCCGGAGAGATGCAGGATCAGGTTCCCGATGCTGTTGGAAGCCTCGTTCGGTCGCCACCAAACCTGAGCGTCGGTCAACGGCGCAACCGACCTTTCAATCGCGGTCAGATAGGCACCCCGCAAGTATTGTCGAGATTCACCCAGGAAGGTCTGTGCAACGTCCGTCAAGTTCTCAGTCCTCGAGGTACGTGTACTGCGACAATATCTGCTCGAAGTCCTTCGCGATGGCCTTCGCTTCGGGCTCCTTGACCTTCTTGCGTTCGGTGGCGCGCCGGAGCTGCCGCCAGATGCCGTCGAGCATCTCGTCGCGGTCGTAGTTCATGTACGACAGCACGCGCTCGCACGACTCGCCCGGCAGGACGTCCTGGATTCGCGTGCGGCCGTCGTCGTCCACGCTCGCCAGCACCTCGTGCGCCTCGCCGAAGAGGTTGTGGAGGTCGCCGAGAACATCCTGATACGCCCCGACGAGACAGAAACCGATGTAGTACGGCGTTCCCTTCCGGAACTCGTGGAGCGGAAGCGCTTCCTTGATGTCGCGCAGGTCGATGAATTTTTCGATCTTGCCGTCCGAGTCGCACGTGATGTCCGCGAGCGTGCCCACTTCGCCCGGCCTTTCCCTGAGGCGGTGGATCGGCAGGATGGGAAAGAGCTGGACGATCGCCCACACGTCGGGCAGCGACTGGAAGACCGAGAAGTTCATCACGTACTTGTCGGCGAGCATGACCTCGAGCTGCTCGAATTCCTCGGGGATGTCCTTGAGCGTGTGGAGATAGCGGCGGATGCGCTCGCAGATGTTCCAGTAGAGAATCTCGCCCTTGCTGCGGTCCTCGAGGGAGACGTAGCCCAGATTGAAGAGCGTGAACAGCTCTTCCTTGTACTGAAGCGCGTCGTGATAGCTCTCGCGCACGGTCTTCGCCGTGACGCCCTGCCACACGTCGTAGAGCTCGCGCACGACGTGGTTCTCGTCGCCGTCGAGCTTCACGGTCCGGCCCTGCTCGATGCGGTCGGCCACGTCGAGGACGTTCGTCACGAGCACCGAGTGATACGCCGTGATCGCGCGGCCCGACTCCGTGACGAGCGTCGGGACGGGGACCTTCTCCTCGTCGCAGATCGACTTGATCGTGTAGACGATGTCGTTCGCGTACTCCTGGACGGTGTAGTTCATCGACGAGTCGAAGGCGGTCTTCGAGCCGTCGTAGTCCACGCCGAGGCCGCCGCCGAGGTTCAGGAACTTCACTTCCACGCCCGACCGATACAGCTTCGCGTAGACGCGGCCGGCTTCCTTGATGGCCTGTTTCACCTTGCGGATGTCGGTGATCTGCGAGCCGATGTGGAAGTGGAGCATGACGAGGCTGTCGAGCATCTTCCGGTGGCGGAGGATCTCGACGGCCTCGAGCATCTCGGTCGTCGTGAGACCGAACTTCGCGGCTTCGCCGCCCGACTTCGCCCATTTGCCCGAGCCGCGCGCGTACAGCTTGCTGCGCATCCCGATTAGGGGCTTCACGCCGCGCTTCCTGGCGACGTCGAGGATGCGCTCGAGCTCGGACACCTTCTCGAGGATGAGGACGACCGTCTTGCCCATCCGGAGCCCGTTCAGCGCGAGCTTGATGAAGGCGTCGTCCTTGTAGCCGTTCGTCGTGATGAGGCAGTCCGAGCCGAGGTCCTGCGAGAGCGCCGCGAGGAGCTCGGGCTTGCTGCCCGCTTCGAGGCCATACCCGTACTTGCGGCCCGACTGGATGATCTCGCGGACGACGACCTTCTTCTGGTTCACCTTGATCGGGAACACGCCCCGGAAGACCCCGTCGTACCCGTACTCCTTGATCGCATGCAGGAAGGCCTCGTTGAGCTCCTTCACGGCGGCGTCGAGGATCTGCGGGAACCGCACGACGACCGGCGTGGAGATGCCGCGGAGTGCGACGTCGTCGATGACTCCCTTGAGGTCCACGAAGCGGTGGTTCTCGCGCGTGGGGTGGACGAGGAGGTTTCCGTCGTCCGAGACGGAGAAGAAGCCCTTGCCCCAGTTTTCGATGCCGTAGAGCTTCTCGGCATCGGCGAACTTTTCGGGAACCCGGGCGCGGGACGGTTTCGGGGTCTTCGTACTCCGGGAGACGGCGCTGCTCGGCATCGCGCGAATCTTACGCAACGGAGGGCCGGTTCGTGCCGAAAACTTCGGCGGTAGGATGATCCCGTGAAGATTCCCGTCCACGTCCTGTCCGGCTTCCTCGGAGCCGGCAAGACCACCGCGATCAAGGACGTTCTCTCGCGCCGGGCCGATCGCGAGCGGATCGCGGTCGTCGTGAACGAATTCGGAACGCTCGGCGTGGACGGCGCGCTCCTCTCGGACTGTGCGAGCTGCATCCTCCGGGAGATCCCGGGCGGCTGCGTGTGCTGCACGGCGATGGCCGACCTCGAGGCCTCGCTCGAGGAGGTCTCGGATCTCGTGGCGCCGACCCGCTTCGTCCTCGAGCCCACCGGGCTCGCGAGGCCTTCCGAGCTCGTGGATCTCCTGCGCGGCCCGCGCTGGGCGAACCGTTTCGACGTGCGTCCGGTCATCACGATCCTCGACCCGCAGCAGGACGTGGCGGGGGAGTACGCGCGGAGCGGAGTGTTCCGTGACCAGATCGACACGGGAGACGTTCTCGTCGTCAATCGTTGCGATCTGGCTTCGGAAGAAGAGATTCTTCGAGTGGAAGAATTCGCCCGGGCGCTCGTCCCGGCGAAGCTCCTCGTGGTTCGCGCGTCTCACGGAGTTCTTCCCGACGCGATTTGGGACCTCGAGCGGCCGGCGGCTTCCGCGGAAACGACGCTTCTCGCGGCGAGCGCCTCGCATCCGCACCCTCATGGGGATTTCTTGGAAGGCCATCAGGGACGAGGCATCGGGTACCCGCCGGATCGAGTCTTCGACGCCGATCGCCTCCTGGCTGCGCTCGAGGTGCTGCGCACGGGGACGCTCACGAAAGGCCGAGTGGCGCGCGCGAAGGGCCTGTTCCACACGACGGCCGGGTGGCGCCTGCACGAGATCGCGGGGGGCAGGCTCTCGACCGAAGCGACGTCGTGGCGGCGCGACAGCCGGGTGGATGTGATCTTGAAGGACCCGGAGACGGGGGAGTTCGGAGATTTCTTTGAATGGGAAAGAGTGCTGACGGATTCGCTCGTGCCCGCCGATGCACCCCTTCTGATGCTGGAAGACGGCGCCGGCGCGGTGCGCGCATACGACCCACGTGGCTTCGAAGCTCTCTCGCATTCCCTTTCTAAGGAAATCTTCTCTTCTTCTTCTCTTTCTTCTTCCAACTCTCCCCCCTCCGCCTTTCGCCTCGCCGACGTGATGGCGCTCGCCGGCATCGCGCGCGAGGCGGACTGGATGTGGCTCGTGATGGACTCGGGTCTCTTCGGCGTCGGGGGACCGCGCCGCGTCCTCGAGAACGGCGTCGTGTTTCCGTTCGACGGCGCGTTCCGGTACGTCCTGTCCGACGAGGCGGCGCGCGGCGCGGAGGACGAGGTCGATGCCTGCCGCGATCTCACGAACGTCTGCGGCGTGCGGCTGGGAGACGCGCCCGGCGGGGCGGAAGGAGCTCCCCCATGACCGGGAAGGCGGGCCTGCTTCTCTACGGCGCCAACGGCTACACGGGGAAGCTCATTCTCGAGGTGGCGCTCCGCGAGGGACTCCGGCCGGTCCTCGCGGGCCGCCGCGCGAAGGCCGTCGAGCCGATCGCGAAGGCGCACAACCTCCAGAGCCTCTGCTTCGGCCTCGAAGACGCCGGGACCGTGGGGCGGCTTCTCGAGCCGTTTTCCGCGCTGCTCCTCGCGGCGGGACCGTTTTCGAGGACGAGCGGCCCGGCGCTCGACGCCTGTCTCCACGCGAGGACCGCCTACCTCGACATCACGGGCGAGGTCGCGGTTCTCGAGGCCGTGTTCGCGCGCGACGCCGACGCGACGAAGGCGGGAATTCCCGTGCTGCCCGGGACCGGGTTCGACGTCGTGCCGTCGGACTGCCTGGCTCGAGCGCTCTCGGAGGCCCTGCCGGGGGCGGAGACACTCACTCTGGCCTTCCGCGGTTTCAAACCGAGCGCGGGGACGATGAAGACGATGGTCGAAAACGCCCACAAGGGCGGGCTCGTGCGCGCCGGCGGGAAGCTCGTGGGCGTGCCTTCGGCGTGGAAGACGATGGAGGTTCCGCTCCCGGAGCCGCGCCTCGCGATGACCATTCCGTGGGGCGACCTTTCGACCGCGTGGCGCTCGACCGGGATCCCCGACATCGAGGTCTACATGGCGGTTCCACCCTCCGCGGTCGCGAACGCGCGGCGCATGCGCCGGCTCGCGCCTGTCCTCGGCCTGCCTTTCGTTCAGTCCTTTCTCATGACGCGCATCGAGAAGAACGTGAAAGGCCCTACGGCGGAGGACCGCGAGCGGGAGCGCTCGTACCTGTGGGGGCGCGTCACGAAGGACGGGAGCGTCGTCACGGGGACGCTCGAGACGCTCGAGGGTTACGCGCTGACGGCCGAAACGTCCGTCGCGATCGCGAAGCGCGTCCTCGCCGGCGACGTCCCGCCCGGGGTCCACACTCCGTCGCAAGCCTTCGGTTCCCGCTTCGTCGAGACGATCCGCGAGTCTAAGCTCGTGGTGCCGGCATGACTCCAGTCCGCCTCGCCGTCCGCCACGTCACGAGCCGCCCGCTCCGGAGCGCGCTCACGGTCGTCGCGATCGGGCTCTCGGCGGGGCTCGTCGGGTTCCTCTACCTCGTGAACGGGGCGCTCAAGAACGACTGGTCCGAGAACATGGGCCGCCGCGCGATGGTCATGGCGAAGTCGTCTTTTTTCGAGAGGCTCCCGATGGCGTACCTCGCGAAGATCGAGGACGTACCCGGCGTCCAGCGCGTCTGCCCGTTCGACTTCCTCATGGTGTTCTGGCAGAACGACCGTCCCGAGAATATGGTCCCGTTCCAGGCCGCGCCCGCAGACGCGTTCCTCGAGGTCTACATCGAGGCGAAGATTCCGCCCGACCAGGTCGCCGCGTGGAAGGCCGATCCGACGGGGTCGATCATCGGCCCGATCCTCGCGAAGCAGCACAGCTGGAAGGTCGGCGACAGGATCGTCCTGAAGGCGCCTGTGCCGGGCGGCGTCGTCGAGACGACGATCCGCGGGATCATGACGTACAAGCTCGACAACGGCCTCTACGTCCACCGCAAGTACTTCGAGAACGTGACGGGCGACGCGGGTCAGGTCGGGATGTACTGGATCCTCGCGAAGTCGCGCTCCGACGTGGCGCGCGTGACGGCCGAGATCGAGCGTCGGCTCGACAACGCCCCGGTACCGATCCGCGCGATGAGCGAGAAGCAGTGGCAGCTCATGTTCATGGACATGCTCGGCAACGTGCAGCTGCTCCTCGGCGGCATCGGCCTCGCGACGGCCTTCACTCTTTTTCTCATCACGAGCAACACGCTCGCGATGTCGGCCCGCGAGAGGCGGGGCGAGGCGGCGCTCTTGAGGATTCTCGGGTTCCCCCGGCGGACCGTGCTGCGACTGCTCGTCCTCGAGGGCGCGTTCTTCGGGGCAGCGGGGGCGGTCCTCGCCGTCGGGTTCATGGTCCTCTTCAGCCGGCTCGTCGAGAGCGCGCTCATCGAGACCCAGTGGGCGGGAATCGGCGCGATGCTGAACATCGACGCCGTCATGGTCGCGGTCGTCGCCTCTCTCTCGTTCCTCGTCGCCGTCCTTTCCTCGCTCGTCCCGGCGATCAACCTCTCCGGCCGGCCCGTCGTGAGCCTCGCGCGCGAGGCGGCGTAGGCGGCGTCATCGACAACGCTCAGCGCTTTGCGGGCACCCGTTCCACCGTGAGCTCGAGGACGAGGGCGGAATGGCCGCGGCCCCAGGTGGGCGATACCGTGACCCTCTCGGACTTCCCGTAGGCGAGGCGGAGCGATTCGTCGGCCCGCGCGATCCGGATGGTGAGCACGGGCTGGCCCGGCTCGGGCTCGATGTCGCGCGTGACGGACACCGAGCAGGCCACGAGCGCGTCGGCGTCTCCGGCTGCGAGAACCGATGCATTCATGCGGATGTTCTGATTCAGGGCGGCGCCCGAGCGGGTTTCGCTCTGCGACCCGGCCTGGACGGTGCCCACTTCTCCCGCGGGGAGCTGGATGCGGGGCGCGGCGAGAACCTCATCCCCGTTCGCCCCGGTTTCGAGGATCCGCGCCGTGAGCTGGAACTGGCCCGTCTGCGAAAGGGGCACGGCCTTCGGAATGCCGTCGCGCGAGTCGAGGGCCCCGAGCGCGAGGGGCCCCGAGCACTCGGGCAGCCGGAACGTGGCCCCGGGCGCCACGATCCTCGCGGGCGCGGAGCCACCGCGCGAGGGTGCGAAGACGACGCGTGGGACCCCGTCGAACGCGTCGCCCGGCAGAAGGCTGACGGCGATCGGCCCCGCGCATCCGGGAAGCGTGACGGTGCCGGGCGTGGCGCCGATCTCCCAGGCCGCGGTGCCGCTCGTTCCCTCCTCTCGGAACTCGAACGCGCCGCCGGAGCGCCTCGGCTTGTCCGACGCGAGCCGGCGGGGGAGCGACCTGTCCGCGAGGTACGCGGCGTTCAGCCCGTCCTCGTCCGGCTTTCCGGGGCCCGAGCGGAGCTGCTCGCCGGCCTTCGACACGTACAGGAAGTCTCCTTTGAGACGGATGGAGAGCGCGTGAGAAGCCTGGAGCCCGGCGATCACGTCCGAGACGGGAGTCTCCCGGGCCTCGATCGTGACCGTCCCTCCCACTCCGGGCTGGAGGATCAGCGTTTTTCCGAGGAGGGTCGCGAGGCGCTCGAGCACCTGGCTGAGGTCGGCGTCCCTGAGATTCAGAGTGATCTTCTCGTCGAGCTGCGCGCGTGCTCCGGAGGCCGCGGAAGGAGCGCCGGAGGCTTCCGGCTCGGCGGCCGGCGGCGCGAGGACGAGGGCCAGTGCGAGGACGAGGGGCGAAATCATGTGCGATCTCCTTTTTTCGGGGGGACGGGAACCGATGCCCTCTCGATGCGCCGCGCGACGCCCGGCCCGGTGAGGACGACGCCGGTGGAATCGCCCTGAATCACGTAGATATTCACGGGCCGGACGGCCGAACGCAGACCGAAGACGGCGGCAACGAGCAGGGAGCCTGCGAGCAGCGCGCGGCCGGCGAGGCGGCGCCGCCGCTCGAACCGGCGCGCCGCCAGGGCCGCGACGATGAGCGCGTCGGCGAGACGGGTTTCTTCAGCGTTCGGGTTCATGGGTCTTTCCTTCCTTCTAGGATGGAGGCGAGGCGTTTCCTGCCGCGCGAGAGCCGCGAGCGGACGACTTCCTCCGAGACTCCGGTCAGCTCGGCGACGTCCTTCGTCGAACGCCCCTCGTCGGCGATGAGAACGAGCGCCGTGCGCATCTCGGGAGGGAGCGCGTCGAGCGCGGCGGCGGCTCGACGGACGTTTTCCTTCAGGAGGATGGTGCGCTCCGGGGAGGGGGCCGACGACGCCAGCCGGTCGGCGGGGCGTTCTGCTCCGTCCGGGTCGCGGCGCCGGCGACGGGTGGCGTTCGCGCCCAGGCGATAGGCGATCGCGAAGAGGAAGGACCGGAAGCGTCCGGGTTCTTCGCAGACGAGGCCGTCGCCCTTCGACAGCAGGACGATGAAGAGATCCTGGACGAGATCCCGGGACTCGTCTCCATGACCGCGCCGTCTCAGGAATCCTTCGAGCCGTGCGGAATGGGAGAAGGCCTCCTCGAGGGGAGCAGGGGCCGGCTTCACGACGTCTGCCACATGGAGGATATGTCCCCTGGGGGCGGATCGTGACGCCTCCTTGGCGATCGGGAACGGCCCCTCGCGTTCATAATCCTTCCATGACGCCCCTCTTTCCCGATCTCGAGCCGGCCCGCACGTTCCGGCTGCGCGTTTCGGACCTTCACGAGCTGCACGTCGAGGAAGCAGGCAATCTGTCCGGGCCCCCGGTCATCTTCTTTCACGGCGGCCCGGGCGCCGGCGTGTCTCCGATCCACCGCCGGTTGTTCGACCCCTCGTTCTGGCGCGTCATCCTCTTCGACCAGCGCGGGGCGGGGAAATCGACGCCCCTCGGCGAGCTGCGCGAGAACACGACGTGGGATCTCGTGGCGGACACCGAGAAGATCCGCGAGCACCTCGGGATCGAGAAGTGGCTCGTGTTCGGGGGCTCGTGGGGCTCGACGCTGGGCCTGGCGTATGCCGAGCGGCATCCCGAGCGCGTCACCGGCCTCATCCTCCGCGGGATCTTCCTCGCCCGGAAGGCGGAGCTCGAGTGGAGCTTCGCGGACGGCGTGCGCCGCATCTGGCCCGATGCGTGGGAGGCTTTCGTGGCGCCTCTGACGATGCGCGAACGCGGGTCCATCGTGCGCGCGTACCACCGGCGGCTCACGTCGGAGGACGCAACGGAGAGAACAGAGGCCGCTCTCGCGTGGAACGCCTTCGAGGGGATGGCGAGCCACCTCGTCCCCGACACGAAAGCTCCCGATCCGGAGGAACTCCAGCGCGATATCGCGCTCGCGCGCATCGAGGCGCACTACTTCATCAACGGGACGTTCCTCGAGAGCGACGACCAGCTCCTCCGGGACGCTTGGCGCCTGCGTACGCTGCCTGGCATCGTCGTGCAGGGCCGCTACGACCTGGTCTGCCCGATGCAGGCCGCGTGGGACCTCGTGGCGGCCTGGCCCGAGGCGCGGCTCGTCGTCGTGCCCGCCGCCGGTCACGCGGCGGACGAGCCCGGTATCTCGAGCGCGCTCGTCGAGGCGACGGAAGAGTTCAAGAAGAAGGCCTGAGGTGGAGGCCGTCGTCACGAAGGACGCGCCCCCGCCCGCGGGCCACTATTCGCAGGGCATCGTCCACGAGGGGCTCGTGTACGTGGCCGGCCAGCTCGGCAAGGACGCAGCCGGGCCCGAGTCACCGCCGGGGACACTCGAAGAGCAGACCGAGCGCGCGCTGCGAAACGTCGAGGCCGTCCTCGTCGCGGCCGGCAGCGACCTTTCGCGCGTCCTGCAGATGACGGTCTACGTCTCGGACGCCGCGTTCTGGGGCCGCGTCAACGAGGTTTACGCGCGCGTCATGGGAGAGAACCGTCCCGCCCGCGCCATCGTGCCCGTGAAGGAGTTCCGCGGCGGCTGGCAGATCGAGATTCAGGCGATCGCGGCCGTCAGATTTCGGGGTGGAGCCGCCTGAAGTAGGCGCCGGCGCGGACCCGACGTCCTATCATTCGCCATGCTCTCCAGCCGCCAGGCGAAAGACATCAACGCGGACGACGTCGTGCTCGGCCTCGACGCCGCGGCGATCCGCAAGTCGTTCGTCGAAAAGCTCTTCTTCGAGGTCGCGAAGTTCCCGGGCGTCGCGACGCGAAACGACCATTACCTCGCGCTCGCCCGCGCCGTGCGCGACCGCATCCTGCACCGGTGGATTCGCTCCGCGCGCACGTATCTCGAAGAGCAGCACCGCACGGTCATCTATCTCTCCGCCGAGTACCTCATGGGGCCGCAGCTCGGCAACAGCCTGTTCAACCTCGGCATCGAGGCTCCGGCGCGCCAGGCCATGGAGTCTCTCGGCCTCAACCTCGACGAGCTGATCGAGCACGAAGAGGAGCCCGGCCTCGGCAACGGCGGCCTCGGGCGCCTCGCGGCCTGCTTCATGGACTCGCTGGCGACGCTCGACTTCCCGGCCATCGGCCACGGCATCCGCTACGAGTTCGGCATCTTCGACCAGGAGATCCAGTACGGCTGGCAGCGGGAGCGCACCGACCGCTGGCTGCGGTTCGGCAACCCGTGGGAGGTCCGCCGGTTCGAGATCGAGCACCCCGTAGGCTTCGGCGGACGCACGGAGACCGTCGTGGATGCCGCCGGCCGCCAAGCCGTGAAATGGACGCCCGCCCGCTTCGTCCGCGGGGTGCCCTACGACACGCCGGTCGTGGGCTACGGCACCGTGACGACGAACTTCCTCCGCCTCTGGGCGGCCGTCGCGCCGGAGGAGTTCGACCTCGACGCGTTCCAGGTCGGCGAGTACTGGCGCGCGGTCGACGAGAAGATTCGCAGCGAGAACATCACGAAGGTCCTCTACCCGAACGACGCCTCGACCGCCGGCAAGGAGCTGCGCCTCCAGCAGGAATACTTCTTCGTCTCCTGCGCCCTGCAGGACTGCATCCGACTGCTTCTCCAGCGGACGACGATCGACAAGTTCGCCGACAAGTTCGCGATCCAGCTCAACGACACGCACCCGGCGCTCGCGGTTCCGGAGCTGATGAGGCTCCTGATGGACGAGCACGGCCTGGGCTGGGACGAGGCGTGGCACATCACGTCGCACTCGTTCAATTACACGAACCACACGCTGCTGCCCGAGGCGCTCGAGACGTGGCCCCTCCCGCTCTTCGGCCGCCTGCTCCCCCGGCATCTCGAGATCGTCTACGAGATCAACCGGCGCTTCCTCGATGAGGTTCGCGAACGCTACCCCGGCGACGACGCGCGGCTCTCGCGCCTCAGCCTCGTCGACGAGCGGGGCGAGAAGAGCCTCCGCATGGCGAACCTCGCCACGGTCGCCAGCCGGAAGGTGAACGGCGTCGCGGCGCTGCACTCGCGGCTCCTGAAGGAGACCGTCCTCTCCGACTTCGCCGAGCTCTGGCCCGGGCGATTCACGAACGTCACGAACGGCGTCACGCCGCGGAGGTTCGTCGGGCAGTCGAACCCGCGCCTGTCGTCGCTCATCACCGAGGCGATCGGCGACGGCTGGCTCACGGACCTCGACCGCCTGACCGGGCTGGAAAAGCTCGTCCCGGACGCGGGCTTCCGGGAGCGCTGGCGCGCCGTGAAGCAGGCCAACAAGGAGCGCCTGGCCGGGTGGATCCACGACACGATGGGCCGCACCGTAGACCCGCACACCCTCTTCGACGCGCAGTGCAAGCGCATTCACGAATACAAGCGGCAGCAGCTCAACCTGCTGCACGTAGTCTGGCTCTACCAGCGGATCCTTCGAGGCGAGGTCTCGGGCATCGCGCCGCGCACGTTCCTCTTCGCGGGGAAGGCGGCGCCCGCCTACCACGCGGCGAAGCTGATCATTCGCCTCGCCAGCGCCGTGGGGGAGACGCTCGAGCGGCACGCCGTCGCGAAGGAGCTCCTCTCCGTCGTCTTCGTCCCCGACTTCAACGTGAAGAACGCCCAGCGGATCTACCCGGCGGTCGACCTCTCGGAGCAGATCTCCACCGCGGGCAAGGAGGCGTCCGGCACGGGGAACATGAAGTTCGCCATGAACGGCGCGCTCACGATCGGCACCCTCGACGGCGCGAACGTGGAGATCCGCGAGGCGGTCGGCGAGGAGAACTTCTTCCTCTTCGGGCTGACCGCGGCCGGGGTGGAGGATGCGGTGCGCCGGGGTTATTACCCGCGCGGCATCGTCGATTCGGACCGGGAGCTCGCCGACGTGCTCGGGCTCATCGAGTCCGGCCACTTCGCGCCGGAACAGCCGGACCTCTTCCGGCCCTTCGTCCGTTCGCTGGTGGAGCAGGACTCCTTCCTCGTCCTGGCCGACTTCCGCGCTTACGTGGAGTGCCAGGCGCGGGCCTCGAAGGCCTGGAGCGACGTCGTCTGGTGGACGAGCGCCTCCATCCTGAACGTCGCGCGGATGGGGCGCTTCAGCTCGGACCGGTCGATTCGCGACTACGTCCGCGAGGTCTGGCACGCCCGGCCGGTGAAGCTCGCGCCGGTGACGTGAGCGCGGGGGGAGTCGGATCTAGGGTTTGAGCCGCATGTCGCGATCCAGGCGCGCGATCAGGAGCTCGCGCTGCAGCACGAGCTCCCGCGGCATCGTGGCCGCGAGCTTCTGGAAGAACTCCTCGTGATCGTCGAGCTCGCGCTTCCAGGAGGCGCGATCGATGGACTCGGCCTCGTCCACGTCCTCCAGCGACACGGACATGCCGGAGAGGTCGAACTCCGCCTGGTGCGGGACCCAGCCGAGCTGGGTCTCCCAGCCCCCGGTGCGGCGGTGGGCGCGGTCGATGATCCACTTCAGGACGCGCATGTTCTCGCCGAAGCCGGGCCACAGGAAACGCCCGTCGGCGCCCTTGCGAAACCAGTTCACCTGGAAGATCTTCGGCAGGTCCCTGATGGACGTCGACATGTCCAGCCAGTGGTCGAAGTACCTCCCCATGTCGTAGCCGCAGAACGGGAGCATCGCCATCGGGTCGCGGCGCACGACGCCCACCTGTCCCGTGGCGGCAGCGGTCGTCTCCGAGCCGAGCGTCGCCCCCATGTAGACGCCGTGCACCCAGTTGAAGGCCTGGACCACGAGGGGCACCGTCGTGGAGCGGCGCCCGCCGAAGACGATGGCCGCGATCGGCACGCCCTCGGGATCGTTCACATGCGGCGACAGGTGCGGGTTGTTCACCATGGGCGCCGTGAACCGGCTGTTCGGATGCGCCGCCTTCTCCGGGGAGCCCTTCTTCCACGGGCGGCCCTGCCAGTCGACGAGCTCCTCGGGCACCTCGCCGTCCTTGCCCTCCCACCACACGTCGCCGTCCGGGGTCATGGCCACGTTCGTGTAGATCGTGTCCTTGCTGATGGTGCGCATCGCGGTGGGGTTCGTGGCGTGATTCGTCCCGGGCGCCACGCCGAAGTAGCCCGCTTCGGGGTTGATGGCCCAGAGACGGCCGTCCGGGCCGGGACGCATCCAGCAGATGTCGTCGCCGACCGTCCAGACCTTCCAGCCCTCGAACCGTCGGGGCGGGATGAGCATGGCGAAGTTCGTCTTGCCGCAGGCGCTCGGAAACGCAGCCGCCACGTACGTCGTCTCGCCGTGCGGATCCTCGACGCCGACGATCATCATGTGCTCGGCCATCCAGCCCTCTCGCCGGCCGAGATACGAGCCGATGCGAAGAGCGAGGCACTTCTTTCCCAGCAGGACGTTCCCGCCGTATCCGCTGCCCACGGACCAGACGGCGTTGTCGTCGGGGAAGTGGCAGATGAACCGGCGTTCGGGGTCCACGTCCAGCATGGAGTGGAGGCCGCGGTTGAAGTCGTTCGAATCGCCCAGCAGCTCGAGGGCGACCCTCCCCATGCGCGTCATCATGCCCATGTTCAGGACGACATAGAGGCTGTCGGTGATCTCGACGCCGATCTTCGCCATCGGAGAGCCCGGGGGCCCCATGACGTAGGGCACGACGTACATCGTGCGGCCCCTCATCGCTCCGTCGAAGAGCGCGCCGAGCTTGCGGGTGGCCTCGCGAGGCTCCATCCAGTTGTTCGTCGGCCCGGCCTCGTCCTTCGTCTTCGTGCAGATGAAGGTGAAGTGCTCGACGCGGGCGACGTCGTTCGGATTGGAGCGGTGGAGATAACAGCCGGGAAGCTTCTGGGGGTTGAGGGGAATGAGGATGCCGAGGGCCACCCCTTCGCGCGTCAGGGCTTCCTTCTCGGCGAGCGAGCCGTCGCACCAGACAACACGGTCGGGTTTCGTGAGCCGGGCGCACTCCCCGATCCAGGCGAGCAGCTGCGGATTTCTGGAAAGCGGCGCACCGACTCCGGAAACACCGTTCGAGGTCGCTGAGCTCATTGGGCTCCTTCCCGGGGCGTCGGAACGCACCGGTGGTTCCAGGCGGACGAAAAATAGCACGGACGGCGTTTCTGGTACGGTTGCGAAGATGCGCCGCTTCCTTCGTCTCTATCCCCAAAAGGCGGGCTCTCTCGCGGTCGGAGCGCTCGCCCGGCTGCCCCTGCCCGTTGGCTTGCGGCGCCCGCTCGTCGGCCGGTTCGCGGCCGCGGTCGGCGCGAACCTCGGTGAAGCCGAGAAGGAACCCGGCGCCTACGTGTCGCTGCTCGATTTCTTCACGCGGCGTCTCAAGCCGGGCCTGAGGCCGCAGGCGCCCGCCGTCGCGGGCGGGATCAATTCGCCGGTCGACGGGGTCGTGATCGCCGAGGGACGGGTGGAGGAGGGCACGCTCATCCAGGCCAAGGGCCTGCCGTACCGCCTCTCCGAGCTTCTCGACGAAGACCCGCTCGCCGTGCAGCTCGGCGGGGCGCGTTACCTGACTCTCTATCTCGCCCCGAAGGACTATCACCGCATTCACGTCCCGCTTTCGGGAACGTGCGTCGCCGTCGGGCGCGTGGAAGGGGAGCTCTGGCCCGTCAACGCGGCCTCCACGGCCGCGACGCCGCGGCTCTACGTGAGGAATCGGCGCGTCTACTGGATCGCGCGCGGAGCGCGGGAGGCCGAGGGGCTCGTCGTGGCCGCGGTCATGGTGGCGGCCACGAACGTGGGAGGCGTGGTCGTGGACCCGCGCTGGCTCGCGGGGCGCGCGCTGCCGCGGCGCGGCCGCCTCGAGGTGGCGGACCTTCCCTGTGCGCCCGGAGACGATCTCGGCGCCTTCGAGCTCGGATCGACGGTCGTTCTGCTCGTCGGCGGGCCGGGAGCCGCCGGATGGAATCCGGAGCGCGGCCCCGGGCCGGTGAAGGTGGGGGAGCGGCTCGGGAGCACCCGGGCGTGACCCGGGCCGTCCCGCGTTCGGGGAGAATCACGCACGCGCAGATCCTCTGCCTTCTCTTCGGCGTCGCGTTCCTGATTCGGATCCTCTTTGCGCAGGCGGATCTGTTCCTGCACAACTGGGACGAGCGCTTCCACGCCCTCGTCGCGCGCAACCTCATGCATGACCCGTTCAAACCCATGCTGATCGCGAATCCCCTCGCGGCCTACGACTTCAAGGACTGGACGGGCAACAACATCTGGCTGCACAAGCAGCCCCTCTTCCTGTGGCAGATGGCGCTCAGCATGAAGGTCTTCGGCGTGTCCGAGCTCGCGCTCCGTCTGCCCAGCGTCCTGACGGGCTCGCTCATGGTCGTGCTGCTGTTCCGAATCGCCTTTCTGTTGACCGCGAACACCACGCTCTCGCTCCTCGCCGCCACCCTCTTGTGTTTCTCGCACTTTCATCTCGAGTTGATCGCCGGAATCCACGCGATGGACCACAACGACGTGGCACTCGGCTTCTATGTCCTCGCGAGTCTCTGGGCCTGGGCGGAATACCGGCGCGACGGGAGATGGCATTGGGCGTTCCTCGTCGGCGCGTTCGCCGGCTGCGCCATCCTCAACAAATGGCTCGTCGGCCTGACCGTGTTTCTCGGCTGGAGCGTCCACATCCTGTCGACGATGCGGCAGAAGAATCTGCGGCGGGAAACGGGCCACTTCCTTCTCGCCCTCCTCGTGTGCGGCGCCGTCTTCGTGCCCTGGCAGGTGTACATCGCCAGCACGTGGCCGATCGAGGCGAAGTATGAATACGATTACAACAACCGGCACCTCACCGAGGCGATCGAGGGCCACGGGGGCTCCATCTGGTACTACGCCGAGAACGTTCCCGCGCTTTTCGGGAAGTATGTGTGGGTCCTCATTCCGGTGGGCGTCGGTCTCGCTCTGGCGTCGCGGACGATCGACAGGAGTCTCCTGCGGCCGCTTCTCGCGATCGTGGCGTTCGTTTTCCTTTTTTTCTCCCTGAGCGTGAAGACGAAGATCAACACCTACGTGTTCTTCGTTGCGCCGCTGTGCATGATCTTCATGGCGACAGGGCTCTCCGAGCTCCACCGGCGCACGGGCTCGCGGGTTCTTTTCGTGTTGGCGTCCTGCGCGGGAGTCGTCCTTTCTTTCGACCCGGGAAGAACGCTCGCGTACTTCTCCGCGTCGAATGTGGAAAGGAATCGCCGGATCGAGACGACGCGCATCCTCAAGGACCTGAAGTCGTCCCTGCCGGCGGACGTCCGCGTCGTCCTCAACACGAACGACCTCGAAAACCTCGATCTCATGTTCTACAACAACGACCTCACGGCGTATCGCCGGCTCTCGAAGAGCGAGTTCGAGTCGCTCGCGAAGCAGGGGACTGCGGTCGCCGCCTTCAAGAGCGACGGAAGGCACGATTTGCCCGACTACGTGAGCGCCTATCCGCTCCTCCATGTGATCGACCGGGGCTATGCGTTTCGGGACGACCCGTACTGACGCGGGCGGGCCCTCCTCGTGGGAGCGCGGCAGGGCCGCCGAGCCCTGAGGGCGCCGGTTCGCGCCCACTAAGTCACGGGGTGCTAATCTTTTCGGGCGATCATGGCGACGACCGGGCGGCTCAAACAGTCGATCCTCAAGGATGCGATCCGCGAGAACGTGGACGTCATCGAGGGCCGTTTGCCCAAGGGTCTGAGGCGCTCGCACCGCGTGCGCCGCGCCCTCTTCCGGACGTCCGTTCTCATCGTCGTGCCGCTGGCCCTGTTCCTCTCCATCAATGCCCTCACCACGGGGCGCGGCGAGCGCACGGACATGCTCGTCGTCTCGGCGCCGCGCGGGGCGCCTGCGGCGCCGGCGCCGGCCATCAACGCGCCGAACGGCCTCGAGCCTTCGCTCTTCCGGCTCGAGGTGCGCTCCGTCGTGATCGACCCGGGGCATGGCGGGACGGATCCGGGCGCGACGGCTTCGGGGGTCGCGGAAAAGGACGTGACGCTCGACGTGGCGCGCCGCCTCCGCGACCTGCTCGTCGCGCGGAAGATCGCCGTGTCTCTCACGCGCGAGGGGGACTCGACCCTGTCGCTGAAGGACCGCGTCATCTTCGCGAACGCGCGGAAGGCCGACCTCTTCGTCTCGATTCACGTGAACTCGCTCCCCTCGGTGAAGGACAAGCGCGGCGTCGAGACGTATTTTCTGGGCACCACGACCGACCCGCACGTCCAGCAGCTCGCGGGAGACGAGAACCGCTCCTCGGGCTACACGATGGCCGACTTTCGACGCCTTCTGGAGGGCGTCATGGCCGACGCGCGTCAGAGCGAGTCCCGGAAGTTCGCCGAGTCCGTGCAGGGCGGCCTCGTGACCTCGCTCCGGCCCGTCGTGCCCCGGCTCCAGGACCGCGGCGTGAGGAGCGCGCCGTTCGTCGTCCTCATCGCTACGGAGATGCCGGGTATTCTCGCGGAGGTCTCGACCGTGTCGAACGACGAAGAGGCGCGTCATCTCAAGGATTCCGGGTATCGTCAGCAGATCGCGCGGGCCCTTTCGAACGGAATCCTCGCGTACGCGGAGGCGCGGAACCACCCGCCCTCCAGACGGAGTTGACATGAGCGGGAAGAAAGACGTTCTCCACGTCGGGATCGACCTCGGCACGTCGCGAAGCGCGATCACGGCCTCGAACGGCGCGCATCACGTCGTGGAGAGCTATGTGGGCTGGCCCCTCGACATGGTGGCCCGCAAGGTCGTGAAAAAGTCGATCCTCTTCGGCGCCGAGGCGCTCGAGAACCGGCCGATGCTCGACCTGCACCGCCCGCTCGAGCGCGGCCTCATCAAGCAGGGCTCCGCGAAGGACGAAGAGGCGGTGCACGAGCTCCTGAAGCACCTGATCTTCCTGGCCGGGCGCAAGGAGGGCCAGTCCGTGCAGGCCGTCGTCGGCGTACCGGCGGAGGCGTTGCGCGTTTCGCGGCAGCACCTGCGCGCGGCCGTGAAGGGGATCGCGGACGCCCTTCTCATCGTGTCCGAGCCGTTCGCGGTCGCGTACGGAATGGACGCGCTCTTGCACACGATGATCATCGACATCGGCGCGGGCACGACGGACTTCTGCGTCATGAACGGCCGCTACCCGACCGAGGACGATCAGCGAACGCTCACGCACGCGGGCGACTCCATCGACGAACAGCTCATGACGCTCGTGAAGGCGAAGAACCCCGACGGCCGTTTCTCGATCCACATGGTGCGCGAGTGGAAAGAGAAGCACAGCTTTGTCGGGAGCCCGCCGGGTCCGGTCGTCGTGCGGTTCCCCGTGAAAGGGAAGCCCGCAGACGTCGACATCACGTCCGAGATGAAGAGGGCCTGCGAGAGCATCGTTGGGCCCGTGGCCGAGACGATGCTCGACCTTCTTTCGAAGGTCGAGCCGGAATACCAGGAGAAGGTGCAGCGCTCGATCGTCCTCGCGGGCGGCGGTTCGAAGCTGCCCGGTCTCGCGGCCGCGCTCGAGAAGACGCTCGCCGAGCTGGGCGGGGGCCGCGTGCGCGCCGTCGAGGACCCCGTCTTCGCGGGGTCGAACGGCGGCCTCGCCATCGCGCTGGATGCGCCCGAAGGCGACTGGGAGCCGCTCTCGGCATGAGCCCGCTCGACAGCGGCTTTCCGCGCGATCCCGGGGCCAAGAAGAGAATGCTCCCGTCGGTGACGGACGTCGTGCGCGAGCTCGCCAAGGTCGTCTCGGCGGATCCGGCCGTGCTGTTCAAAGCGGCGCGGAGCGTGGTCGCCGAGGAGCTGGCGAAGGTGAAGCAGGGATTCGAAGCCGCGCCGCTGGACGTCCTCGTCAGGCGGGCACGCCTCCAGCTCGAAAGGGACGGAACGGGAATTCCCGTTTCGGAGCCCGCGCCGCCGACCATGCCTGTCTTTCCCGCCCGGCCCGCGCCCGCGCGCGAGGCGCCGGCATCGCCGCCGCCGTCTGCGAAGCCGGCTGCCGCCGACGACCCCTTCCAGGATCTCGCGTCCCGCTCGGATCTGAACTGGGAGAAAGACCTGCCGATTCAGCCCGAGGACGCGCCGTTCCGGTCGGCGATCCTGCCGATCCCACGCAGATCGCGCGGTCCCCTCGAGATCTCCTCGCCCATCGAGCCCGTGAAAGACCGGGTGCCCGCGCCCGCGCCCCTCGCGTACGTGCCCGAGCCTTCGTCCCCCTCCCTCCCGCCGCCGACGGTGACGCCGGCGCCTCCGGCCGGCGCGCCACCTCCCCTCACCTATGCACCCGAATCGGAGGCGCCCGAGCGGAAATCTCCGGAGAGAGCCGGGCCGCCGCCCTCGCGCGAGACGCAGCCCGGGCTCACGAGCGATCTCTTCGGCGAGTTGCCGACTGAACCTCGGATGGCGCCGATGGACCCCGTAGCCCCGGCGGCCCCGGCGGCCCCGGTGACCCCCGCGGCTCCGGTGGTTCCTGCGGCCGCTGCGGTCCCTGCGGCTCCGGTAGTCTCCGCGGCCCCGGCGGTCCCCGCGGCCCCGATCGACCCGAAGCCCCTGCCGCGGCCCACCGTCGCGTCCGCCCCGGCGATCCCGCTCATACATCTCCGGCAGGCGGTGCCCTCGGAGGTGCCCGCCGACCCGCTTCCGGCCGCCACTCCTGCCGAGATCCCGTCGCCGAGCGAATTGGAGGACAACACGCAGCCGGCGATGGAAGAGTTCCATTTCAAAGCGCCTGATCCTCCTCCCGCGCGACCCGTTCGTTCGGGAGGAAGAGGCTGGCTCGTGGCCGTCGCTCTCGTCCTCGCGGTCGGGGCGTTTCTCACGTGGGCCGTGCGCGAGTACGTCTTCAAGAACGAGATCGTCAAGCCCGCGGCGCCGATCGTCGGCAAGAAGCTCGAGGAAGCGCCCGCCGCGACCCCGGCGCCCCAGTCGATCCCGACACCCGCGCCCGCGGTTGCCGCGAAGCTGGCGACCGTATCGGCGAAGCCCGCGCCCGCGCTTCCGAAGGGCAAGGCGGCGCTCCTCCTGACGCCCGACTGGGCAGGAAAGCCCGCCATATACGTCGTCCATTTCTCCTCGACGAAGGACCGCGAGAGCGCGGCGAAGGACGCCCTGAGGCTCGGCGCGGCGCTCGGGGCGCCCGCGCGAGCCGTCGAGGTGGATCTCGGGGAGAAGGGCGTCTGGTACCGCGTCGTCGTGGGCGAATTCCCGGACGTGGACGCCGCCCGCGCGTTCCGTGCCGACCTCGAGGCGAAGAAGACGCCCGGCATGGGCTTCGTCTACGAGATGCGGGGGCGCTGAGGACCGTGCGAACGAACGGGCCGTCAGGCCAGATCCGAGAAGCGGCAAGACCGCACGGCCGTTCCGTGGGCGACGGCAGCGAGCAAGCAGGTGCGAGAGGCTTTAGTTTTCATGACAGCCTCGCACCAACTGCCGGAGCGACCCTTCGAACGACCTTGTGTCGCTGGCACCGCTGAATTGCAGCCTTGGTGCCAGATTTTCATAGAGAAAACGGAGGAATGCGTCGTACTTTTCCTCACCGAGTTCGCTACAAAACTCGATGAAAGCCAAGTGGCCTGCTCTGCATTGTTTTAGGGAGTGCTCTTCTGCTACTGCGCGGATCTCATCGTCGATGGCTGGATTTCCACCCGACGGTCGTCTCTCGAGGAGGCCTTTCGTCCGCGTGGCTCGGCTGATTGTCAGGGCACGATCAGAAGCGGTGTTTCGGTC
>JAMQPJ010000342.1 GCA_023717585.1 Thermoanaerobaculia bacterium | reverse complement strand
AGCTGGTCGGCGATGTCCTTGACGGCCTTCCGGACCGACGATTTCCGCTTTTCCCATCCGAGGCCGCCCAGCTTGTCGAGGGGGGGCTCCGGCCCGTCCCCCGCCGACGCGTATTTCTGGATGAGATCCAGCCGTTCGACGGGCACGAGCAGCTTCGCGTCTCCCGCGTAGCGCAGGTCCACCATCTCTCGCACGAGACCCGCGTCGTCGATGCGCGCGAGGCCCGCGAACCGCCCGAGGCCGTAGTCGCGATGCACGACGATGTCCCCGACTTTCAGGTCGCGGAGGTCCGACAGGAACGCTTCCGACGCGGACTTCCGGCGCGGCGCCGAGGAGCGCGGCTCGCCGAAGAGGTCCGTCGCCGTGAGCAGCAGAACTCCCGCCGCCCGGAAGAGGAACCCCGAGCGCGGTCCGCCCGAAACGACGCGGCACGCGCCGGGCGCGAGAGGCGAAACCACGTCCGCGGACTTTCCCTGGTGCTCGATCTCGTATTCGGCGAGGAGGCGCTCGACGTGCTCGCGCTCGCCCTTCGTCGCGGCGGCGAGGAGAACGGCGAGGCCGTCCTTCCGCGCGCGCCCGACCTCCTTCACGACGTCGGGCAGCCGGTCCTCGAAGGACAGGACCGACTCCGCTCCGATCGCGATCGTGTCGCCGGCCGGAACGGCGGGGGCGAGGGCGACGAGCGCGCGCCTTTCGAGCTCGGCCTTCAATTGATCGGCATCTCCAGCGAGGCGCGTCGGATCGGGCATCACGCGTCCGGCCTTGCGGGCCTTCTCGTAGTCGAGGCGCAGCACGTCGCCCGCGCGGTGGAGCTCCTCCCCGATCGCGTCCGCGTCGTCGACGGCGACGATGAAACTGCCTGCGTGGTCGAGGACGTGGGATTCCGCGCCCGCGAGGAGCGGCAGCAGCTCCTCGAGGCCGTCGTTCCGGCGCGCGAGCGAGAGGTCGCGAGGCACAGGCGGGTCGTCGTCCGCCGTCCGGCAGTCCGCGAGGACGCGCAGCGCCGCCTCGCGCGTCCGGCTCGTGTCGGGCGCAAGCGCCATGGGCGGGAGCGACACGCTGGAAAGAGCGCCCGTCGAGCGCTGCGTGTCCGGATCGAAGGAGCGGATCGACGCGATGGCGTTCAGGTCGAACTCGACCCGAACGGGCTCCGCGAGGTGGGGCGGGAAGACGTCGAGAAGGCCGCCGCGCACCGCGAGATCGCCGGTCTCCGTCACGAGATCCGCGCGCGTGTAGCCCTCGTCGAGAAGTGCCTCGGCGATGCGCGCGGGCAGGATGTCGTCCCCGACGGTCAGAGCGCGCGTGCGTCTCCGGAAATCGTCCGGCGGCGGCAGGCGTCTGAGAAGCGCGCGCGCCGGGACGACCAGGATCTCCACCGAGCCCTCCGCGAGGCGCGTCAGCGTCCCGAATTCCTCGCGTCTGACCTTCAGCGAGGGCGCGATCTGCTGATAGGGCGACAGCGCCGGCGCGGGAAAAAACGCCACGCGCTCGTCGCCGAGAACGCTCGCCGCGTCGCGCGCGAAAGCGGCCGCGTCGCGCTCGTGGGCGAACACGACCGTCCACTTCAGCCCGAGCGGCGCGCCGACGGCCTCGAGGAGATAAGGCAGCAGGCCCGCGGGCGCCCCCGACAGAGACACGCTTCCCGTCGACGTTCCGAGGACCCCCGCCTCGATCCGCCCGGAAAGACGCTGCACCGCGGGCGCGGCGGCAAGCGTCTCGAAAAGCGGATCCCTCCGCCGCGTCACCGGGCGCATTATGGCCGCGACCGTCCTAGTGCGCCTTGATTATTGTGACGAATGGGCCCTGGCGTCAGTTTGACGCTGGAGGCGCATCCGTGAAGTCGATCCGGGGAGTCTGGCTCTCTCTGCTCCTGGTTCCGCTGGCCGCGGCGCCCCCCCTCGGGGCCCAGGCCACCTCCCGCAACGACGAAGTCGAGAACTGCCTCGGCTGCCATGGAGACAAGGACGCGTCCTTCAAGCTTCCGAGCGGCGAAACGCAGTCGCTGTTCGTGGCGCGGGACGTCTTCGAAAAGTCCGTCCACGGGGCGCGGCAAGGCTGCATCGGCTGCCATCCCGGTCAGGCCGAAGTTCCGCATCCCCCGCTCACGGCGAAAGACAAGGCCGCGTTCTCGGCGGGATTCAAGGATCTCTGCAAGACCTGCCACTTCGAGAACTACACGAAGGCGCTCGACGGCGTGCACTACAAGATCCTCGCCGCGGGCGGCAGCGCGCCGTTCTGCGTGGACTGCCACGGCGTGCACGACATCTCCCACCCGAAGGTGCCGCGCACGAAGGTCTCCGAGACGTGCGGGGGCTGCCATGGGGACATGGCCGAGACGTACGCGAAGAGCGTCCACGGACAGGCGCTTCTCGCCGGCAACCAGGACGTGCCCGTCTGCACCGACTGCCACCACGCGCACGACATCCTGGACCCGCGCACGAAAGACTGGCGCCTGACCACGATCGATCTCTGCGCGACGTGCCACACGAACAAGACTCTGATGGCCAAGTACGGGCTCTCGACGAACGTCGTTTCGTCCTACCTCTCGGACTTCCACGGCATGAGCGCGAAGCTCGCCACCTCGGGCGTGAAGCCGAAGGCCGTCACGGCGCTCTGCATCGACTGCCACGGCACGCACGACATCACGAAGGCACGGGACGGCGGCTCGCAGGTGCTGAAGGAGAACCTCCGGAAGACCTGCGCGAAGTGCCACGTCGGCGCCACGCAGAACTTCCCCGCCGCGTGGCTCTCGCACTACGAACCGAGTCTGAAGAAGGCGCCCCTCGTCTGGGCCGTCGGCGTCTTCTACAAGATCTTCATCCCCTTCATCATCGGAGGCCTCTGCCTGCAGATCCTCCTCCACCTCTGGCGCGTGCTGGTGAACAGATGACCGAATACGCGATCCGTTTCACGAAGAGGCAGCGCCTCGAGCACCTCATCGTGATGACGACCTTCATCCTGCTCGCGGTCACGGGCTTTCCCCAGAAGTTCTTCGAGACCGGCTGGGCGCGCGGCGTCGTGAACCTCATCGGGGGGCTGGATCGCCTCCGTTTCATCCATCGCGTCTCCGGAATCCTCTTCTCGCTCTTCACGCTGTGGCACATCAGCGTGAGCGTGATCCTCTCGCTCCAGCGGCGGATGAAGCTCACGATGCTGCCGAACCGGAAGGACTTCAAGGACGCGGTCCAGCAGCTCCGCTACGACCTCGGCCTCGTCGAATCGCAGCCGGCATTCGATCGCTTCGACTACCGGCAGAAGTTCGAGTACTGGGGCCTCGTGCTCGGCGGCCTCGTCATGATCTCGACGGGCCTCGTCCTGTACTTCCCGATTTTCGTGACGCGCTTCCTGCCCGGCGAGCTGATTCCCGTGTCGAAGGTCGCGCACAGCAACGAGGGCCTGATGGCGTTCCTCGTCGTCATCACGTGGCACATCTACAACGCCCACCTGGCGCCCGGCATCTTCCCGTTCGACGCGGCCATCTTCACGGGAAAGATTACGAAGGAGCGGCTCCACCACGAGCACCCGCTCGAATACGCGCGAATCTACGGTGATCAAGACCGCGGCGAGCCGGCTCACGGCGAACCCGCGCCTCCCCCGCCCCCGCGCCCGGCGCCGGAAGCACCGCCGAAGCCGTGAACCCCGAAGAGCCCGAACGCCTCGGGGTTCAGAATGCCCTGCAGGCGCGGGCTCTTCTGCTCGTTGGTTTCGGCATCCTCGCGCCGCTCGTCGTTCTCGGGATCCTCATTTCGAGCGCCCTCGACGACCTGTCGGAGCGCGTCGTGCGGGATCAGCAGATCCTCGCCCGCAGCGCCGTCGCGCACGCCGAGGAGATGCTCCGGGACGACCTCGAGGGCCTTTACGGCGGCGGCGTCGAGCCCGACAGCCCCGCGCGCCGCGCCGCGCTCCTCGGCACGTATCGCCGCTCGCGTCTTTTCTCCAGCGTCTTCCTCCTGAGTCCGCGCGGCGAGATCCTCTGGGAGGAACCCGCCGACGGCCATCGCGGGGACCACCTCTTCGACTTTCCGGCCGCGCAGGAGGCGGTCGCCACGGGCCGCCGCGCGGCCTCGGCCCTCACGACTCTCCCGAACGGGGCGCGCCGGCTCTTCCTTTTTGTCCCGCTCGTGGATCTCGCCGGAAAGACCACGGGCCTCGCCGGCGCGAGCCTGGATCCGGCGCTTCCCGCCTTCCAGGCTCTCCTGCCTGCCGTCCAGACCGGGGAGGGAATCACGACCGAGCTCATCGACGCGGCGGGTGAGGTCGTCGCCACGACCGACCCGGGGCCCGGACGGACGCCGCCCGTCGGCGCGGCATTCCTGCTGCCGCTCCTCCAGGGCCGGCGGGCGTACGCGGGCCGCGTCGGTGAGGACGCGGTCGCGTTTGCGCCGCTCCGGCTCTTCCCCTGGGGCGTCGTCGTCCGCGAGAGGGCCGCGCACGCGTTCGCGCCCGCGATCGCGTTCCGCCGGCAGATGCTCACCGTCACGCCCGTGTTCCTCGCGCTCGCCGCGCTCTTCACGTGGGGGGCGGCGCGCAGCGTCCTCCGGCCCCTCCTCGTCCTCACGCGCGCCGCCGAGCGCATCACGGGCGGCGATCTCAAAGAGCCCATCCCGACGCTGCCCGACGACGAGGTCGGCCGGCTCGGCCGCTCCCTCGAGACGATGCGCGCGCGCCTCGAGCGCGACGACCGGCGCGCCGAGCTGCTCAAGCGCTTCCTGAGCGCGCAGGAAGGCGAGCGCATGCGCATCGCGCGCGAGCTCCATGACGAAACGTGCCAGACGATCTCGGCCCTGTCCTTCCGGCTCGAGAGCGCGCTCTCAGAGCTGCCCGCGGGCGGCGCGCGCGAGCGTCTCGTGGAGGTCCAGGGCCTCGCGGGACGCGCCCTCGACGACCTGCACCGCGTCATCTTCGACCTGCGCCCCTCCGTCCTCGACGACCTCGGCCTCCTCGCCGCGGTGAGGTGGTACGCCGCGCGCCATCTCGAACCGCTCGGCATCAAGGTGAGCTGCGAGTTCGAGGACGTCGAAAGCCGCGTGCCGCAGGACGTCGCGACCGCCGTCTTCCGGATCGTGCAGGAGGCGCTCCTGAACGTAGCCCGGCACGCCGGAGCCGAAGACGTGCTCGTGCAGATCGCGGCCGGCGAGAAGGCCCTCCTCATCGAGATCGAGGACGACGGCAGGGGATTCGATCCGGGGAGCGTCGTCCAGCCCTCCGAGACGGGGCGCGGTCTCGGCCTCCTGGGCATGCGCGAGCGCGTGGAGATCCTCGGTGGGAAGATGAGCCTCGACTCCGCGCCCGGCGAGGGGACTCACCTGGCGTTCGAGATTCCGATTCCGCCGGAGGTCCGCATTGCCTAGGACGCGCGTCGTGATCGCCGACGATCACGCTCTCATGCGCGAAGGCGTGCGGGCGCTGCTTGCGAAGGCCGACGACATCGAGGTCGTGGGCGAGGCCGAGGACGGCCGGCAGGCCATCGACCGCTGCAAGGAGCTGGAGCCCGACGTTCTCCTCCTCGACATCGCGATGCCGAACCTGGGCGGCCTGGAGGCCGCGCTCGAGATCCGGAAGCTCACCCCGCGAACGAAGATCATCGTCCTCACGCAGTACGAGGACCGCGAATACGTCTCGCGCTTCCTGAAGATCGGCGTGGCGGGTTACGTGCTGAAGAAGGCGGCGGGGGCGGAGCTGGCCTCGGCCATCCGCAGCGTCGCGCGCGGGGGTCTCGTGCTCGCGCCGGAAGTCGCGCGCGTCGCCCTCGAGGAGCGCGAGGCCGCGGCCGCAGGCTCCGAAACCGTCGACACGTACGAGACGCTGACCGACCGCGAGAAGCAGGTCCTGAAGCTCGTCGCCGAAGGGCGGAGCAACAAGGAGATCGCCGAGCTGCTCGGCATCGGCGTGAAGACCGCGATGACGCACCGCGAGCACGTCATGAGCAAGCTCGGCGTCCACGGGCGCACGGAGCTCATCCGCTTCGCCCTCCGCCACGGGATCATCCAGGCGTAGAGGAGGTTCTCCCCGGTCAGATCAGGCCGACGGCCCGGGACGCGAGGACCCCGACGACGAGGAGGGAGATGAGCGACTGCAGCATCGTCAGGATCTTCGCCCAGCGCGAGAGGACGGGCGTGTCGGTGGGCGAGAAGGCCGTCGAGTTGTTGAACGCGATGAAGAGATAGTCCACGAACCGGGGCGTCCATTTCTTCGGCCCCGGGCAACCGTCCATCATCTGGGGAAAGAAGAAATCTCCCTCGGTGTGCGCGCCGCGCCCGTCCCGGGCGAACGGCCCGCCCGCATCGAGCCTCCAGTACCAGAGCGCGAAGACGAGGACGTTCGCGACCCAGAGACACGCTGCGGACGTCGCGAGCTCGGCCGGCGTCTCGCTCTTCTTCGGCAGCCCCGCGATGAGGAGCGCGAGGGAACCGACGAGGGCCAGTGTCACGACGCCGCTCATCACGAAACCGAGCACGCGACTGAGCGAAACCCGGCCAGCCCGATGGGCGAGCACGGTCGGGACGGCGAGGAGGAGGACGACGACGAGAAGCACCCAGCGCGGGCCCACCGTGAGCGCCGGCGGCAGCGCGAGGTTGAGCAGGCCGAGCGCGAGGAGCGCGAAGAAGACCGGCCAGCGGGCTTCCGACTGGGGTACCTTTGGCGCCGTCATCCGGGACATCTTATCCGCCCTAAAATCGCGGACTTCCTCCCGAGGAGGCTCCATGACTCTTCGCGCAGCGTTTCGGGCCGCTCTTCGTGGGGCTCTTCCTGCCGCTTCGGGCGCCGCGGCCGCCACGCTCCTCGCGCTCCGGGCTCTTCCCTCATACGGGGCCGGCCTGCCGTCGGCACGCTTCGAGGATCCCGGGCGCCGCGCGAAGCTTGCCGCCGCGTTTCCCGAGATCGAGAGGATCTTCGCGGAGGCCCTGGAGAAGCAGCACATCCCGGGCGCGGTACTGGGCATCGTCATCGACGGGGAGCTCGTCTTCACGAAGGGCTTCGGCGCGCGCGACGTCGTGACGAAAGCGGCCCCGGACGCGGACACGGCGTTCCGGATCGCCTCGATGACGAAGAGCTTCACGGCCGTCGCGATCCTGAAGCTGCGCGACGAAGGCAAGCTCTCTCTCGACGATGCCGTTTCGAAACATGTTCCGGAGCTGAGGGGTCTCACGAAGGCCACGAGCGACGCGCCCGAGCTCACGATCCGCCATCTGCTCTCGCATTCCGAGGGCTTCCCCGAGGACAACCCGTGGGGCGATCGCCAGCTCGCCGTCAGCGAGGAGACGTTCACGCGGCGACTCGAGGCCGGGTTTCCCTTCTCGAACGTGCCGGGCGTCGCCTTCGAGTACTCCAATACCGGCTTCGCCATCCTCGGCCGCGTCGTGGCGCGCGCCTCCGGGATGAAGTACCGCGACTACGTCGACAAAAACGTCCTTCGCCCCCTCGGCATGACGTCGACGTTCTGGGACGCGGCCTCGATTCCCGGGGATCGCCTCGCGAAGGGTTACCGCCGCGAGGGCCAAGCGTGGGTCGAAGAGCCGGGGCTCGCCGACGGCGCGTACGGATCCATGGGAGGGCTCTATTCCACGGTCCGCGACCTCGCGCGCTACACGTCCTTCTTTCTCTCCGTGTGGCCGCCGCACGACGGGCCCGAGACGGGTCCCATCCGCCGCGGCTCCGCGCGCGAGATGCAGGAGGTCGCGCGTTTCTCCGGCGGCACCGCGAGGCGGGACACGGTGGACGGCCTGCTCCGGATGAGCGCCGGCGGCTACGGCTACGGCCTCGGCTCCTCCCAGAGCTGCCGCTTCCGATTCGTCGTCGGCCACGGAGGCGGGCTCCCCGGCTACGGCTCCGTGATGCGCTGGCTCCCGGAGCACGGGGTCGCTCTCGTCGCGCTCGGCAACCTCACGTACGCGCGCTGGGGAGCGCCCGCCGACGAGATGCTCGCGGCGTTCGACCGCACGGGCGCCCTGAAGCCCCGCGTGCCGCAGCCTTCCGCCGCGCTCTTCGCCGCGCAGACGGCCGTGAACCAGCTGATCCTGGAGACGTGGAACGACGGCGTCGCCGACGGCCTCGCCGCGGCCAATCTCTTTCTCGACACGCCCAAGGAAGCGCGGAAGGCGGCCTTCCTCGAGCTGCGCGCGAAACACGGCGCCTGCCGGCCCGCGGGAACGATCGACGCCGAGAACGCGCTCCGCGGCGCGTGGAAGCTCGCGTGCGACCGCGGCGCCATCCGCGTCGCGATCACGCTCGCGCCCACGATGCCGCCGCGCGTCCAGCATCTCGCGACGACCTCCGCGCTGCCTCTCTCCGAGAGCCTCGCCCGCGCGGCCGACGGCCTCGCGACCCCGGCGGCG
>JAMQPJ010000602.1 GCA_023717585.1 Thermoanaerobaculia bacterium | reverse complement strand
CCACGGGATCGCCCGGGCGCTCTGCCTCTTCAACGGCGAACTCCGCGGTGCGCTCAAGAAGGCCGGCCTCCTCACGCGCGACTCGCGCATGAAGGAGCGCAAGAAATACGGACAGCGCGGCGCCCGCGCCCGGTTCCAGTTCTCGAAGAGGTAATGGGGGACAGATGAGCCAGATCACGATGAAGGAACTGCTCGAGGCGGGCGTTCACTTCGGCCACCAGACGAAGCGCTGGAACCCGAAGATGAAGAAGTACATCTTCGGCAAGCGCAACGGCATCTACATCATCGACCTCCAGAAGACTCTGAAGTGCTTCCGCGAGGCTGCGGCGTTTATCACGGACGTCGCCTCGCAGGGCAAGAACATTCTCTTCGTCGGGACGAAGAGGCAGGCGCAGGACGCCATTTACGAGGAGGCGAACCGCTGCGGCATGTTCTACGTGAACAACCGCTGGCTTGGCGGAACGCTCACGAACTTCGTGACGATCAGGAAATCGATCAGCCGGCTCAAGGAGATCGAGGTGATGCTCGCCGACGGCTCGGACGCGATTCTCACCAAGAAAGAGCGCATCCATCTCGACCGCGAGAAGGCGAAGCTCGCGAAAAACCTCGTCGGCATCAAGGAAATGGAAGAGCTTCCGGACGTCCTCTTCGTGATCGACCCCAAGAAGGAGGCGATCGCGGTCCAGGAGGCCAAGAAGCTCGGGATCCCCGTCGTCGCGATCGTCGACACGAACTGCGATCCGGACGACATCACGCACGTGATTCCCGGCAACGACGACGCGATCCGCGCCATCAAGCTCTTCACCGGCAAGATGTCCGACGCCGTTCTCGAGGGCCTGCACGCCCAGGAAGAGCGCTTCGTCGGCAAGGTCGAGCATGCCGACGACGAGCCGATGCCCACGAACTTCCAAGTCACCGACGCGAGCGCCGCCAAGCCCGAGGCGGCCGTCCTTCCGGTCCCTGTCTGATCGTTTCTCGGAAATGACGGCCGGCGGGGGACAGAGGTCTCCCGCCGGTTTTTTGACGTAAGGGGTTTTTGATGGCGATTTCCGCAGCGATGGTCAAGATGCTCCGCGACAAGACGGGCGCCGGAATGCTCGATTGCAAGATCGCGCTCGAGGAGACGAACGGCAACATCGAGGAGGCCGAGAAGGTTCTTCGCAAGAAGGGCCTCGCCGCGGCCGCGAAGAAGGCCGGCCGCGTGGCCGCCGACGGCCTCATCGGCCACAAGGTCGAAGGCGGGACCGCGGTGCTCGTCGAGGTGGCCTGCGAGAGCGATTTCGTCGCGAAGACCGAGAAATTCCTGAAGGTGAAAGACGAGCTGACGTCGTTCATATTCGACCACGCCGCTTTGGGCGATACGGCCGACGGGAACGTCGAGGCCCTCGTGGCCATGTCGCCCCCGAGAGGGATGCCGCATCACGGAGCGACGATCGCCGAGTGCCTCCAGGCGTTCACCGGCGATCTCGGCGAGAAAACCGAGGTCCGCCGCTTCGCGCGCCTCGTGGCCGGCTCCGGCTCGGCATTCACGCTCTACGCGCACCCGGGCGACAAGACGGTCGTCGTCATCGAGACGAAGGGAATGCCCGAAGACCTGTCGAAGGACCTGGCGATGCATGTCGCGGCACTGGCCCCTCAGTTCGCGAACCGGAACGGGGTTTCGGCCAAGGCGCTCGCCGACGAACGCGAGATCGCGCGCGCCAAGGCGGTCGCGGCGGGGAAGCCCGAAGCCGTCGCCGAGAAGATGGTCGAGGGCATGATCGGCAAGTGGTACGGGGAGGTCGTCCTCCTCGATCAGCCGTTCGCCAAGGACGACAGCAAGAAGGTGTCCCAGGTCGTCGCCGAGCGCGCGGGCGCGGGCGCATCGGTCGTCCGTTTCGTGCGCTTCAAGGTGGGCGAGGGCATCGAGAAGAAGGGTGGGGACTTCGCCGCCGAAGTCGCCGCGCTCATCAAGTAAGAACGTGGAACCCCGCTACCGCCGGATCCTGCTGAAACTCTCCGGGGAGGCGCTCCTCGGCAGCCAGCCCTTCGGCATCGAGCCGGCGGTCGTCGCGCGCATGGCCGACGAGATCGCGGACGTGGCGCGCCTCGGCGTGGAGATCGCGGTCGTCATCGGCGGCGGAAACATCATCCGGGGCGTCTCGGCCGCGACGCAGGGCATCGACCGGGTCACGGGCGACACCATGGGGATGCTCGCGACGGTCATCAACGCCCTCGCGTTGCAGGACGCCCTCGAGAAACGGGAGGTCGACACGCGCGTCATGACCGCGTTCGAGGTGCGGGCGGTCGCCGAGCCGTTCATCCGGCGGCGGGCGATCCGCCATCTCGAGAAGAAGCGATGCGTCATTTTCGCGGGCGGCACCGGCAACCCGTATTTCACGACGGACTCGGCGGCTGCGCTTCGCGCGAACGAGGTCCGTGCCGAGGCCATCCTGAAGGCGACCCGCGTGGACGGCATCTATACCGCCGACCCGAAAACGAACCCCGCGGCGGTCCTTCTTGCGCGCGTGACGTACCAGGACGTGCTCGAAAAGGGGCTCGCGGTGATGGACGCCGCCGCGATCGCCCTCTGCCGGGACAACAAGATGCCCATCCGCGTCTTCAACCTCCTCGTCCCGGGCAACATTCGTCGCGTCGTCATGGGCGAGGCAGTCGGAAGCATCGTCGAAACCGCGAAGGCCTGAGCGGGCCGCGGAGAAAACGAGGAGTCACGATCCATGCCGATGATCGCCGAGATCAAGAGGGAAACCGAGCGCCGCATGCGCGCGTCCCTGGACGCGCTCAAGACCGAGCTGAGGCACATGCGGACGGGCCGCGCGTCCGTCGGGATTCTCGAGGGAATCCTCGTCGAGTACTACGGCACGATGACCCCTCTGAACCAGGTCGCGAACCTCTCCACGCCGGACGCTACGCTCATCCTGGCCGTCCCCTGGGAGCCGTCACTCTGCCCGGTCATCGAGAAGGCGATCCGGACGAGCGACCTCGGCCTCAATCCCTCCTCGGACGGAAAGGTCGTGCGCATTCCCGTCCCGCAGCCGACGGAGGAACGCCGCAAGGAGATCGTCAAGAAGGCCCATGCCTTCGCCGAGCACGCGAAGGTCGAGATCCGCCATCATCGCCACGAGGGGAACGACGCCATCAAGAAGGAAGCGAAGGCCTCCGCGATCTCGGCGGACGACGAGAAGCGCGCCCTCGACGACATCCAGAAGCTGACGGACAAGAACGTCGGCGAAGTGGACAGCGTCCTGAAGACCAAGGAAGCGGAAGTCCTCGCCCGATAGGCACGGTGAAGAAGGCACAGTGAAGAAGCAGCAGCGCGCCCCGGCGACTCTCGCCACGGCACTGATCCCGGCAGCCGGATTCGGAGCCCGCTTCCACGAGGGCGGCCCGAAGGCGCTCGTGCGCCACGTACGCAACCTGACCGACCACCCGCCCATCCGCAACGTGGACGTGACGATTCTGGCTTCGCGCCCGAAGGTCGCCGAATTCCGGGAGGCCATGCGGGCGAACATCGCCGCGCTCCTCGGCACCGAACCCGCGCGTGTTTCCGTCAAGGCGTCCTCCGGGAACGGCCTCACCGACTTCGGCCGGGGCGAGGGTGTTGCGGCGACCGTTCTCGTCCTCGTCGAGGGCGCAGCGGCCGAGTGATCGTCTCAGGCTTTCATCCCGTCCGCGAAGTGCTCGAGCGGCGTCCGCGCTCCGTCGAGGCGCTCCTCGTGCAGCGCGGCCGCAAGGACGCGCGCGCCGGAGAGATCGAGGACCTCGCCCGACAGAAGGGCGTTCCCGTTCGCATCGTCGCGAGGGAAGAGCTCGACCACGTCGCGGGCCGCGCCCACAACGGCGTCGCCGCCCGCGTCGCCGAGCGCGAGTACGACGACATCGAGGCGTGCCTCGCGGGGGAAAAGGGGAGCCGCTGCGTCCTCTTCCTCGACGAGGTCACGGATCCGGGCAATCTGGGGTCCGTCCTCAGGACCGCGGGCGCGGCGGGCGCTTCCGTCGTCTTGACCGAGCGGCATTCGGCGGGGCTCAACGAGACCGTTTCCAAGGCGTCGGCGGGAGCGCTCGAGCGGGTGAAGGTCGGCCGGGTCGTCAACGCCGCCCGGTTCATCGCCCGGGCGAAGGAGGCGGGGTTCTGGGTGTATGGAGCCGCGATGGAAGGTGAAGACCTTTACGGCGCGGACATATCCGGGGATGTGGTGCTGTGCCTCGGATCCGAGGGAGACGGTCTGCGGCGCCTCACAAAGAAATCGTGCGATAGATTGATTTCTATTCCCATGAAAAGCGACGCGGGTTCCCTCAACGTCGCCGTTGCTGCTGGCGTCCTGGTCTACGACTGGGTGAGGCGTCAACGCCACACCGGCCACACCCCGGCATGAAAATGGCTTGACGCGATGCGAAGCAGGCTGATATAAACTGCGGTTCGCGCCTTGCCGAGGTGCGCGAAGCCGTGCCACCGCTTCCATTTACCAGTTTTTGGTGTCTCACGGTCGAGTTCTCTTCGGTGGAAACGCGAATGCTGGCGTAGCTCAATGGGTAGAGCAGCCGATTTGTAATCGGCAGGTTGCGGGTTCGAGTCCCATCGCCAGCTCCACGGTGACCTCCGCGGGGCCGGAGATCGGGATCGACGAAGAACGGGGAGCGGGCAGATGGCCGAGCGGTTAATGGCAGCAGACTGTAAATCTGCCGCACTCACGTGCTACGGGGGTTCAAATCCCTCTCTGCCCACCATCTTTCGCGGCGCGAAAGATGGTGGACAGCTGCCGGCTATTCTTTTCTCGGGGGTACTTTCCCCCCGAACCCCCCCACAGGGAATAACACGCCGGCCCACGTAGCTCAGTTGGTAGAGCACGTCCTTGGTAAGGACGGGGTCAGCAGTTCAAATCTGCTCGTGGGCTCCATTCCCTCCGATTTTTTTCGCGGGAGTAACTCAGGGGTAGAGTCACAGCCTTCCAAGCTGTTGGTCGCGGGTTCGAATCCCGTCTCCCGCTCCATGGGAAACAACTTGGCTTTTGCACAGGGGTGTAGCTCCAACTGGCTAGAGCGGCGGTCTCCAAAACCGTAGGTTCGGGGTTCGAATCCCCGCACCCCTGCCAAGGCCGCACGGTCTGCCTGCCGACGAAGATAGAGACGAAACGAACGACCCAGGCGATGAAGAAAGCCTCGAACACAAGGACGAACGAAAAGACATGAACCTGAGCGAACGCTGGAACAACTTCCGCGGATTCCTGTCCGAGGTCCGGAAGGAATCGGGAAAGGTCTCGTGGCCCGGTCGTGAGGAGGTCGTCGGCACGACTACCGTCGTCATCGTCTATACCGCCCTCGTCGGCGTCTTTCTGTTTCTCGTGGACACGGCCGTGACGCCGCTCGTGAACAAGCTCTTCTCGGCCTTCGGCAGCTGAACGGCAAAGGACGGACACCCGTGAGCACCACCGATCCGCAGGACCAGACGACCGCCGCCGCCCCTCCCGCGGGCGAGGCGATGGACTGGTTCATCGTGCACACGTATTCGGGCTTCGAGGACCGCGTCGTCCTCGAATTGACGAATCGCATCAAGGCCCTCGGCATGGAGACCCACTTCGGCGAGATCCGCGTGCCGAAGGAGACGGTCGTCGAGATGAAGGCCGGCAAGCGCCGCAACGTGGAAAGGAAGTTCTTCCCCGGGTACGTCCTCGTCCAGATGGAGATGTCCGACGAGACCTGGCACCTCGTGCGCAACACGCCGAAGGTGACCGGGTTCGTGGGCGGGTCCTCCAAGGCGCCGGTGCCTCTCACGCAGGAGGAGGTCGACTCGATCCTGCATCACACGGCCGAGTCGAAGGAAAAGCCGAAGCCGCGCTACGTCTACGAGCGGGGCGAGCAGGTGAAGATCACCGACGGTCCGTTCAAGGAATTCACGGGGCTCGTGGAAGACATCAACCTCGAGCGCTCCACGCTCCGCGTCCTCGTCACCATCTTCGGCCGGCCGACGCCGGTCGAGCTCGAATTCGTTCAGGTTCAGAAGCTCTAGGAGAAAGTCTTTTTGTTTTTCGGATTTCTTCGAAAGGAAGACAGGCGAAATCCCCTCTTCACCTTCTAAGAAATCTTCATCCGAAACTGAAGCGAGAAGGCAGCAACCATGGCAAAGAAAATCACCGGTTACGTGAAGCTCCAGATCGAGGCGGGGAAGGCCACGCCGGCTCCGCCCGTGGGCACCGCGCTCGGCCCGCAGGGCGTCAACATCATGGACTTCTGCAAGGCCTTCAACGCGAAGACGGCGAAGGACGCGGGGCTCATCATCCCCGTGGTCGTCACCGTCTACTCCGACCGGTCTTACTCGTTCATCACGAAGACGCCGCCGGCGGCCGTGCTGCTCAAGAAGGCGGCGAAGCTCGAGAAGGGCTCGGGCATCCCGAACAAGACGAAGGTCGGGAAAGTCACGAAGAAACAGGTCGAGGAAATCGCGAAGCTCAAGCTCGTCGACCTGAACACCGTCGATCTCGCCGCCGCCGTCAAGACGGTGGAGGGAACGGCCCGCTCCATGGGAATCGAGGTCGTCGGCTGAGGCCGCGACCCAGAGGCGGAAGCCTCCCACACCGGGCCTCTCCCGGCGCGTGGTTCGACGGTGCCCGGGATGCCTCCCGGGGCTTCTCGCCGGCGGGCCCGAGGGACGTGACCGACTCCGGAGTACAAACATCATGAGTGGCAAGAAATTCACCGCGGCCGCCGCGAAAGTCGACCAGGCGAGGATCTACGACGTGCCCCAGGCCGTCGCTCTCGTCAAGGCGGCGGCGTTCGCGAAGTTCAACGAAACGGTCGAGGTTGCGCTCCGGCTCGGCGTCGACCCGAAGCACGCGGACCAGATGGTGCGCGGCACGGTCGTGCTTCCGCACGGCCTCGGAAAGACGACCCGGGTCGCCGTCGTGGCATCGGGCGAGAAAATCAAGGAGGCCGAAGCCGCCGGCGCGGACCTCGTCGGCGGGGACGATCTCGTCGCGAAGATCCAGGCCGGCATGCTCGATTTCGAGGCGCTCGTCGCGACCCCGGACATGATGAAGTCGCTCGGCCGTCTCGGTAAGCTGCTCGGGCCGCGCGGCCTGATGCCGAACCCGAAGGCCGGCACGGTCACGTTCGACGTCGGCAAGGCCGTCACGGAGCTCAAGGCCGGCAAGATCGAGTTCCGGGTGGACAAAACCGCCATCATCCACGTGCCGGTCGGCAAGGTCTCGTTCGGCGAAAAACAGCTCGTCGAGAACACCGAAGCGCTGCTCTCGGCGGTTCAAAAGGCAAAGCCCGCGACCGCCAAGGGGAAGTACATGCGCTCGGTCGTCCTCTCGTCGACGATGGGCCCCGGCATCGCGGTGGATCCCGCGACCGCCGAGAGGCTCGTCGGGAAGGTGGCGTCATGACCGCTGTCGGCACCCCGAACGCCACGCGAGCGGACAACGCCGCCAACAAGGCCAAGAACGAGGAAGTCGCCGCGATGGCGAGCACGGTCGGGAAGGCGTCCCACGCGTTCCTCATCGACTACAAGGGCCTCACGGTACCCGCCGTCACGGACCTGCGCAGGCAGATCAAGAACGCGAACTCGGACTACGTCGTCGTCAAGAACACGCTCGCCCTCCGCGCGATAGAAGGCAAACCCCTGGGATCCCTGAGGGAGCACTTCACCGGGATGACGGGCGTCGCCTACAGCACGAAGGACGTCGTCGCGCTCGCCAAGGTGCTGCACACATTCGGCAAGACGAACCCGCACCTGAAGGTCAAGGCCGCCCTTCTCGACGGCAAGCCCGTCGCGGCGAAGGAGCTCGAAACCCTCGCGAACCTGCCCTCGCGCCTCGAGCTCGTGGGCCGTCTCCTCGGCCTGATGCAGTCGCCGATGCGGCGCCTCGTGACGGTCCTGTCCGCTCCACATCGCAACGTCGCCGCGACGCTCGCAGCGATTTCAAAACAAAAAGCCACAGCCTCGAAAGCCACAGAACCCGCG
>JAMQPJ010000600.1 GCA_023717585.1 Thermoanaerobaculia bacterium | reverse complement strand
GAACGGGACACGACGTCCTCGCCGAGGGCGGCCTCGAGCGTCGGAAGGCCGATCAGGATCACCTCGTGGAGCAGTGCCGGAACGAGTTCGGCTGTCAGCCCGGGGAGCTGCCTGTCCTCGAGCGCAGGGAGGCCGAGCGGGACATGAACGAGGAAGACCTCGAAGCCGCCCTGGCCGAAGAAGTGACGACTCGCTCTCTCGCGCTCGAGCGGCTCGGCCCCGTCAACCACGCCGCACTCGAGGAGTACGAGGTCGAAAGCAAGCGGCTGGAGACGCTGTCGGGACAGAAGGCCGACCTCGAGGCGTCGCTCGCCCAGATTCTCGAGACGATCAAGACGATCAACCTCACCTCCTCGGAGCGCTTCCAGGAGGCGTTCGCCGCCGTGAACTTCAACTTCGGCCGGGTGTTCCAGCGCCTCTTCCACGGCGGCACGGCCTCGATGCACCTGCTGGACGAGGGCGACCCGCTCGATTCGGGGCTCGAGATCATGGCGCAGCCCCCGGGCAAGCGGAACCAGACGATTGGCCTCCTCTCGGGCGGCGAGAAGGCGCTCACGGCCGTCGCGCTCCTCGTCGCGATCTTCAAGTTCAAGCCGTCGCCGTTCTGCATCCTCGACGAGGTCGACGCTTCGCTCGACGAGGCGAACATCGACCGCTTCACGTCTCTCCTCGTGGAGCTGTCCGAGGAGACCCAGTTCGTCCTCATCACGCACAACAAGAGGACGATGGAGACCGCGCAGGCCCTCTACGGAGTGACTCAGGAAGAGCCGGGAGTCTCGAAGCTCGTCAGCGTGCGGTTCGACTAGCCCGGCTCGGCGACCCCCGGTCTTTCGCCCGTATCCTTCGGCGGCAGCGGCGTGATGAGCTCGTGCATCAGGAAGAACGCGATGACCATGAAGCCGATGAGGTACCAGAGCTGGAAGAAGAGCTGGTTCGAGCCGTTCCGGTAGAAGCCGATCCCGAAGAAGGGCAGCGTCGAGTAGGCGCACAGCGCGACGAGAAAGAGCAGCACCGCCTTGTGGCCCTTGGGGGAGGTCGCGTCGCTCATCGTTCCCCTCCTGTCTGAACTGAGACTCTGTCTGAATTCTGCAACGCGATGCTGGCGCAACGCAAGTCGCACGAGCGGCTTGAACTGAGACTCGGTTCCCTTATAGTAACCGTCCAGCGAGGGGACGAAATGCACCAATGGCCTTTTTCCTGGTTGACGACCGTGGACGTGTCGCGGGACGGGTACCGGGCGGAAGCCCTGTTCTGGTACACGACGCTCATGTGCGTCATCGCCTTCGCGCTCGTCACGTTCGCGCTCGTGTATTCCTCGTGGAAATACCGCGCGCGGCCCGGCGTGAAGGCGCTGTACACCCACGGGACCGACCGCAAGAGCTTCGCGGTCACGGGCATCCTCGCCGCCCTCGTCTTCGTGACGATCGACATGAACCTCGTGAGGGTGTCCCAGGCCGACGTCAAGGAATACACCTACAACTGGCCCGTGTCGCCCGACACCGTGAAGATCGAGGTCATGCCGCAGCAGTGGGCGTGGAACATCCGGTACGCGGGGCCGGACGGCGTCTTCAACAACGCCGACGACGTCGTCACGCTGAACGAGATGCGCGTGCCCGTCGGACGGCCGGTGATGCTGAACCTGAAGGCGAAGGACGTCATCCACAGCTTCTACATCCCGAACTTCCGCCTGAAGCACGACGCGAACCCCGGCAACGTGACGCGCACCTGGTTTCAGGCCGTCCGGACGGGCAACTTCGAGATCGCGTGCTCGCAGATGTGCGGCTGGGCGCACTACCGGATGAAGGGCGATCTCATCGTTCAGACTCAGGCCGATTTCCAGCGCTGGATGAAGGAAGCCGAACGCGACGCGAGACGCCGGTTCGACCCGGCTGACAAGGAACAGCTCTGGGGATGGGAGTGGGTACAGTAGACATGGGTGATGCAGCGATGACGACACCGGCCACCGTCCGGCACCTTCATGTCGGGCCCGATTTCCACGCCGAGCAGCACATTCACCCGGAGCCGGCCTCGTTCCTCAGGAAGTACATCCTCTCGACGGACCACAAGGTCATCGCGAAGCAGTTCCTCTGGTACGGCCTTTTCTTCCTCGCCGTGGGCGGCGTCATGGCGATGATGATTCGCTGGCAGATCGCGTATCCGGGCACCGCCTTCCCCGTGCTCGGCCAGCTCATGTGGCCGCAGAGCGGCGGCGTGATGCCGCCGCAGTCCTACGCGGCCTTCTTCACGATGCACGGGACGCTCATGATCTTCTTCGCGATCACGCCGATCCTCATCGGCGCGTTCGGGAACCTGCTCATCCCTCTCATGATCGGCGCGCGGGACATGGCGTTCCCCACGCTGAACCTGCTCTCGTTCTGGACGAACGTCCTCGCCGGCCTCTGCATGGTCGTCTCGTTCTTCGTCCCGATGGGCGCCGCGGCGGGAGGCTGGCAGTCGTATCCGACGCTCTCGACGCTCGTGGGCTCGCCCGGACACGGCCAGACCCTCTGGATCCTCGGCGTCTTCCTGACCGGAAGCGCCTCGATCATGGGGGCCGTCAACTACATCACGACGGTCGTGCGCCTGCGCGCTCCCGGCATGGGCTATTTCAGGATGCCTCTCTCCGTGTGGGGGATCTGGCTCACGGCGATCCTCAACGCCCTCTTCGTCCCGGTCCTCGCGGCGGGCGTCCTCCTCCTCTTCCTCGACCGCGTCTTCGGCAGCCACTTCTTCCTCGCCGGCGCCGCGATCACGAAGGGCGGCGGCGATCCGGTCCTCTACCAGCACCTCTTCTGGATCTTCGGCCACCCGGAGGTCTACATCCTGATCCTGCCCGCCTGGGGCATCGTGTCCGACCTCCTGTCGTTCTTCTCGCGGAAGCCCGCGTTCGGCTACAAGGCGACGGCGCTCTCGATGAGCGTCATCTCTCTGCTCTCGATGCTCGTGTACGGGCACCACATGTTCGTCGTCGGCATGAGCCCGCTTCTCTCACAGGGGTTCATGACGCTCACGATGCTCATCTCGATCCCGTCCGCCGTGTTCTTCCTGAACTGGCTCGGGACGATGTGGCGGGGCTCCATCCGCTTCGCGACGCCCATGCTCTTCTCGGTCGGCGTCGTGTTCGTGTTCGGCCTGGGCGGCCTCACGGGCCTCCACCTCGGCGCGATCTCGTCCGACATCTATCTTCACGACTCGTACTTCGTGATCGGCCACTTCCACCTCACGATGGCGGCCTCGGTGCTGCTCGGCGCGTTCGCGGCGATCTACTTCTGGTTCCCGAAGATGTTCGGGAAGATGATGAACGACACGCTCGGGAAGTGGCACTTCTGGCTCACGATCATTCCGATCACGGTCGTCTTCTGCGGGATGCTCGTCGTGGGCTATGCCGGGATGCAGCGCCGGCTCTACAACTACGAGGCGTACGAGTTTCTCAAGCACCTCCACCCGATCAACGTGTGGGTGACGCGCGCGGCGCTGCTCCTGGGCGCCTCGCAGTTCCTCTTCGTCGCGAACTTCCTCTCGAGCCTCATCTCGGGGAAGAAGGCCACGGAGAACCCCTGGGAGGTCGGGACGCTCGAATGGACGATCCCCTCGCCGCCTCCTCACCACAACTACGACGAGATTCCGGTCGTTCTCCACGGGCCGCACGAGTTCAACAACCCCGCGGTCGCGGGCAAGGACTGGCTCGCGCAGGATGAGCCGATCGGCGACGAGCCCGCCGCTCTCGAGGCCGCTTCTTGATCGGGGGGAGCGTCGTCGTCGCGCGCTTTCCGGGAGCCGAGGAGTCCCGGCGAACCTCGTTCGTCGGGATGGTGATGGCGCTCGCGTCGTGGACGATGCTCTTCGTCGCCCTTTTCTTCTCGTATGCGGTCCTCCGGCTGAACGCGGCGACGTGGCCCCCGGACGGTCTCGCGCCCCTGCCGAAAGCGCTCCCCTTCCTGAACACCGTCGTCCTCCTCGCCTCCAGCGTCACCCTCCACCGCGGCGCGCGTCCCGAATCGGAAAAGAGGCCCGGCGCGCTCCGGCGCGCGCTCGTCGGGACGATGGCGCTCGGAAGCCTCTTCCTGGCGCTGCAGCTCGCCGTGTGGATCCCGCTCTGGCAGCGCGGATTTCGCATCGACAACACGGGGTCTTACGGGTCGATCTTCTACGGGCTCACCGTGTTCCACGCGCTCCACGTCCTCGCGGGGCTCGTGGCTTTGGCGGTCCTCCTGCCGGGTGCGTTCGCCGGGCGCCTCGTCTCGGGCCGGTCCAGCGCTGTCCGCCTCCCGGCCATGTTCTGGCACTTCGTCGACGCCGTCTGGGCCGTCATGTTCGTCGCGGTCTACCTGCTCTAGGAAAAGGAAAGAGAAGAGAAGATTTCTATGAAGGTCGGACGAAAGAAAGTCGACGGAGGCGCGGCGCCCCGGACGATCGCGGCGTCGTCGATTGCGGCGTTGCTGGTGGCCGCGCTGGCGGGGGGCGGCACCGGCTGCTCGGGCAGAACCTTCACGAAGTCGATGACGCTCGGGGGCAAGAAGGTGTCGGCGCGCCGGCTGAACCGCGGCGAGCATCTCTACGTCACGTACTGCTCCGCGTGCCATGGAATCAAGGGCGACGGGAAGGGCCCCGCTGCGATCGGCCTCCGCCCGCCGCCGCGCAACTTCACGCAGGGTCAGTTCAAGTTCGCTGCCGTGGCCAGCGGACAGCTTCCGAACGACGAGGACTTCCTCCGCATCATCCAGAAGGGCCTCCACGGCAGCGCCATGCTTCCCTGGAACGACGTCCCCGAGCGGGAGATCATGGACATCGTCCAGTACATCAAGACGCTCTCGCCGAAGTGGGCCGACAAGTCGCCGGGCGAGCCGATCGTCCCCGGCCCCGATCCGTGGGCCGAGCGAAAAGGGGAAGCGATCACGCGCGGGATGAAGGTGTACCACGGAATGGCGCAGTGCCTGTCCTGCCACCCGGCGTACGAGACGAAGGAGACGATCAACGCCGCGAGCCTGGAGCTGGCCAAGCGCGAAGCGACGCTGCGTCCCGACGCTTACTACGCCGAAATGAAGGACAGCGACTACGGCTACAAGCTGATGCCGCCGGACTTCACGCGCGACCACGTCCGCGCGGGCGAGACTCTCGAGGACATCTACCGCACGATCGCCTCCGGCATCGGCGGCACGGCCATGCCCACGTGGAAGGGCGCCCTCCCCGACGACGACATCTGGGCGATGGCCTACTACACGCGCTCACTGATCGAAATCAAGGGCTCGCCGGCCGCGGACGCCCGGCGGGAGAAGCTAGTCGCTTCCCTTGCCGTCGCATCGCACGGGAACACCAAGACGAATTAGGAGATTTTGCTTAAGAGAAGAAAAGAAAAGAAAAGAAAACTTCCTAGAAGTAGTCAGGAGAAGAGAGAAGGATCTTGGAAGAAC
>JAMQPJ010000592.1 GCA_023717585.1 Thermoanaerobaculia bacterium | reverse complement strand
CCGTCCGCTCGCGCTCCGTCACGTCCCGGACGAGTCCGACGGCGGCCGGCTCGCCGGCGACAGCGCCGTGCGGCACGGCGCGCACGTTCACTTCGAGGACCTGCTCGGGCGTGATCTCGCCGCCGAGGCGCAGCACGGCGGTTTCTTCGGCCGGCGCCGTGCCCCGGACCCCGGCCTCGAAGAGCCGCAGCGTCTGCGGATCGCGGACGAGGTCCACGAGCGCGTGCCGGGGGGCTCCCGCGGGCGCGCGGAAAAGAGCGAGGGCGGCGGGATTCGCGTCGAGGAGGGCGAGAGTCCGGTCCACGACGACGAGGCCGACGGGAACCTGCTCGAAGACGGCCCGGGCGAGGAGGCGCGCCTTCGCGCTGCCTTCGCGCTCGGCCGCGACAAGGTGCGCGAAGCGGGCAAGAGCCTGAAAAACCTCCTCGGTTTCCTCGGACGAGCCAGGCGGAGGGTCCGGCCTCCGGCCCTCGGCCGCCTCGGTGACGCCGGCCACGACGCGCGCAAGCGCGTTCGCGTGCCGCTGGCGGATCGCGATGACGAGAAAGGCGACCATGAGGCCCGCGAGGAGCGAGACCTCGTAGAGCGTGCGGCGGAACGGCGCCTCGAGCAGGTCGAGCTCGTTCTGGCTGATCGCGAGGCGGAGGTAGCCGAGGGGAGCCGCCTCGGGACCCACGCGGCGCGCCACGTAGACGAAGGGCTGGAGGACGGTCGCCGAGCGGCGCTCGCCGAAGCCGACCCCGTCGCGGCGTGCCGCCTCGACCTCGGGGCGCGAGCCGTGGTTCTCGACCGCGGCGAGGTTCTCGGACGCGACCTCGCTGTCTCCAAGGACGCCGCCGTCGGCTGCGATGACCGTCAGCCGCGCCCCCGCCTGACGGGCGGCGAGCCGGACCCGCTCGCCCGGGCGGGCCTTCGATTTCAGGTCTTCCTCGAATTCCGGGGCGAGGCGCTCGAGCTTTTCGGCGAGCGCCTGGCGGCTCCTCTCGTGAACGGCCGTGTCCAGCACGCGTCCGAGGAGGAACGCGAAAACGCCCCCGAGGACGATCCCGAGGACGACCGGGACGAGCGAACGGCGCAGGACGCGGCTCATCTGGCGAACTTGTACCCGACGCCGACGACCGTGTCGATCACGTGGTCGCCGATCTTCTTGCGGAGCGAACGGATGTGGACGTCCACGGTGCGCGTCTCGATGTCGGCGGCGTAGTCCCAGAGCCGCGAGAGGATGGTCTCGCGCGAGACGACCCGTCCGCCGCTCCGGATGAGCAGCCAGAGGAGGTCGAATTCCTTCTTCGTCAGATGCACGGCGGCGCCTTCGCTCTCCACGGTGTGCCGGGCCCGGTCGATGCGGAGATGGCCGTCGTCGTAGATGTCGTCGGGCGCCTGCGGCAGCGCGCTGCGGCGGAGCTGCGCCCCGATGCGGGCCATGAGCTCCTTCATCGAGAACGGCTTCGTCACGTAGTCGTCGGCGCCGAGCTCGAACCCGAGCAGCTTGTCGCGCTCTTCCACGCGGGCGGTCAGCATGAGGATCGGGACGCGGCGGGTCTCGTCGTGCTTCTTCAGCTCGCGGCAGATCGTGAGCCCGTCCACGTCGGGGAGGTTCAGGTCCAGAACGACGAGGTCGGGGGGCCGCGCGAGGAGCGCGTCGAGGGCCACGAGGCCTCCGGCGTAGCGCTCGATCTCGTAACGCCCGTCCTTCTTGAGGTTGTACGTCAGCGTGAAAGCGAGATCGTCGTCGTCCTCGACGACAACGATGCGCTGACGCGCCGAGCCCGGACCGCCCGGAGGCGTCACGTTGCGATCGGAGTCGCGTGAAGGTTTAGGCCCCGTCATCAACCGAATCGTCCCGTAATGTAGTCCTCCGTCGTCTTCTGCCGGGGCTTCGTGAAGATCATCTCGGTCTTGTCGAACTCGATGAGCTTTCCGAGCATGAAAAAGCCGGTCTCGTCGGAGACGCGGGCGGCCTGCTGCATGTTGTGCGTCACGATGACGATCGTGTAGCGCTCCTTCAGCTCGAAGATGAGCTCCTCGACCTTGCTCGTGGCGATGGGGTCGAGGGCCGAGCACGGCTCGTCCATCAGCAGGATCTCGGGCTCCACCGCGATCGCGCGCGCGATGCAGATGCGCTGCATCTGGCCGCCCGAAAGGCCGAGGGCCGAGTCCTGCAGGCGATCCTTCACCTCGTCCCACAGGGCGGCGTTCCGGAGGGATTTCTCGCACGCCTCGTCGAGGACGCTCTTGCTCTTGATGCCCTGGATGCGGAGACCGTACACGACGTTTTCGTAGACCGTCTTCGGGAAGGGATTCGACTTCTGGAACACCATCCCGAAGCGCTTGCGGATCTGCGTCACGTCCACGCCGCGCTCGTAGATCGACATGCCCTGGATCAGGATCGTGCCGTCGATCCGCACGCCGTCGATGAGGTCGTTCATCCGGTTGAGGCAGCGGAGGAGAGTCGACTTGCCGCAGCCGGACGGCCCGATGAACGCGGTGACCGCGTTCTTCTTGCACGAGAGCGTGATGTCGAAGAGGGCCTGCTTCTGCCCGTAAAAGAGGCTCACGCCGTTGCATTCGATGATGTCGGACTTCGGTTCGCCCGGAGAGCCTGCCGCGTGCGCCACGGAGGGCGCCCGCGTCTCGATGCCGGTCCGGCCTTCTGTCATGGTCGTGTCCATTGTCTCGCTTTGGTCTCCTCTCCGTCTCTCTCCGGTCTCTATTCCCGACTCAGAACGTGGAGGTTCGCAGCTTCTTGCGCAGGACGTTGCGGATGACGATCGCCGAGAGGTTCAGCGCGACGACGATGACGAGCAGGAGGATCGTCGTCGTGTAGACCATGGGGATGGCCGCTTCGACGTTCGGGCTCTGGAAGCCCACGTCGTAGAGATGGAATCCGAGGTGCATGATCTTCCGCTCGAGGTGCAGGAACGGGAAGACGCCGTCGACGGGCAGAGTGGGCGCGAGCTTCACGACGCCGACGATCATGAGCGGCGCGACTTCGCCCGTGCCCCGCGCCATCGCGAGGATGAGCCCCGTCAGGATTCCCGGGGCCGCCGCGGGCAGCACGACGCGCCACGTCGTCTGCCACTTCGTGGCGCCGAGCGCGAGCGAAGCGTGGCGCATTCCCGCGGGGACCGCGGCGAGGGCTTCCTCCGTGGCCACGACGACGACGGGGACCGTGAGGATGGCGAGAGTCAGGGCGCACCAGATGATGCCGCCGGTACCGAACGTGGGCGTCGGCAGGGCCTCGGGGAAGAAGATCTGGTCGACGCGCGCGCCGATCCCGTACACGAAGAAGCCGAGCCCGAAGATGCCGAACACGATCGACGGGACGCCCGCGAGATTGTTCACGGCGATTCGAACGAGGCCGACGGTCCGGCCCTGCTTCGCGTACTCTCGAAGGTAGAGAGCCGCCACGACGCCGAAGGGCACGGCGACGATGCTCATGAGCACCACCATCAGAATCGTCCCGAAGATGGCCGGGAAGACGCCGCCCTCGGTGTTGGATTCCCGCGGCTCGTCGAACACGAATTCGCGGATTCGCGACAGGTAGATCGCGACCTTCTGCGCGAACGACGCCGCGTTCGGCTGGACGATGCGCACCACGCCGAAAATCGGGACCGTCTTGCTCTTCCCTTCGGCGTCCACGAACGTGGCGCTCACCGCGGCGTTCTCCCTGCGGCGGGCCTCGAGGCGCTCGCGAATCACCTCGTAACGGCGCTTGAGCTCGGCCTGATGCGATTCATTCGCGACCCGGCGCCGCGAGAGGCCGGGGTCCTTCTTCAGCTCGGCGCTCCGGAGCGCGAGCCGTTCCCGCTCGAGGGCGGAGTTGATGGCTCCGACGTCCTGCTTCTCGGACTCCCGCAGCTTCTCGAATGCGGGACGGAGCTTCTTCTGCAGGGCTTCGAGGCGCTCGAGCCCCGCGGCGTCCGAACCGCCGAGGACCTCGTCGCCGCGCCTGATTTCCTTCAGGAAGCCGTGAAAATTTCCGTATTCCTGGCGCTCGACGAGAAGCGCGTTCGCGGGCGCGTCCGTGCGGACGATGTCCTTTTCCTCGATCCAGCGAAAGTCCAGTCCGTTCAGGTCCCGATTCGCGATTTTCACGCGGATGCGCATCGGCGGCGTCTTGTCCTTTGCGTCCGGCATGGCTTCGCGCGCGAGGATCTCGCCGAGCACCTTCCGGCCGTCCGTCGTCTCGATCCGCACGAGGGTGTGCGGCCAGAAGAAGCCGAGGCCGCGCACGGCAACGAGCGCGAGGAGCCCGAAGATGAGGAGCAGCGAGGCCGACAGGCCCGCTCCGGCGAGCCAGATCATCGGCTCGCCCTTCCGGAAGAGGAACTCGGAGAGCGTCGCGCGGCGCGGAGCGGCCGGCGCCGGGATCGCTTCGGGATGCGTCGCGGACATCAGATGACCGTGTATTTCTTGCGGAGCCGCTGGCGCAGCGCCTCCGCGAGCGTATTGACGATGAAGGTGACGATGAACAGAAGGAGCGCCGCCAGAAACAGAACGCGGTAGAGCGTGCCGCCCTGGGGCGCCTCGGGAATCTCGACGGCGATGTTGGCCGCGAGTGTCCGCATCCCGTTGAAGATGTTCCAGTCGAGGATGGGCGTGTTGCCCGTCGCCATCAGGACGATCATCGTCTCGCCGACCGCGCGGCCGAACCCGACCATCAGCGCCGAGAAGATGCCCGCGGACGCCGTGGGAAGGATGACGCGTAAGGCCGTCTGCCAGGGCGATGCGCCGAGCGCGAGGGAGGCCGCTTTCAGGTGCTCGGGAACGCTCGAGAGCGCGTCCTCCGAGATCGTGAAGATGATCGGGATGACGGCGAAGCCCATGGCGAACGCGATGACGAGGCTGTTGCGGGCGTCGTACCTCAGGCCGGACGAGGTCAGCAGCCAGGCCTTGAAGTCGCCCCCGAAGAGGACGTGCTCGAGGAAGGGGCCGGCAAACCATGCGAAGAGCGCTCCGAGGACGGCGAGCGGAAGGACCAGGAAAAGCTCCTGTCCGGGACGCACGTGCTGGCGCTTTTCGAACGGCAGGAGCTGGAACAGGAAGACTCCGGCGAGCACGAAGAGCGAGATGGACGGGAAGAGGAGAAGCGTCGAGACGGTCGCTTTCTGGATGAGGGGCGCGAGCCACAGGCCGGCGAGGAAGCCGAGGACGACGGAAGGAAGCGCCGCCATGATCTCGACGATCGGCTTGACGAGGCGCTTCACCGTCGGCGTCGCGAAGACGGACGTGTAGAGCGCCGCGGCGAGCGCGATCGGGATCGCGAACAGCATCGCGTAGAACGTGCCCTTGAGCGTTCCGAAGATGAGCGGAACGAGCGAGAGCTTCGACTCGAAGTCGTCCGTTCCGCCGCTCGACTGCCAGACGTACTCCGGCGAGTCGTAGCCTTCGTAGAGCTGCTTGCCGAAGAGCGCCGCGAACGAGATCTCGGGATGAGGGGCGTCGAGCGTGAAGTCCGTGAGCCCCTTCGTCGTCATCGCGAGAAAGCTGGTTGCCTTGGGCGAGACGTCGAGTGCCGAAACGGACCCTTCCACCGAGGCGCGCACGAGCGTGCGGGCGTTCGTTCCGAAGTGCACGAGGATGTTGCCCTTTTCGTCGGCGCTCACGAAGGTCTTGCCACGTCCCGAGGCTCCGAGCGCCGTGATCGCCGCGGAATGGCCGTCGAAGGTCTTCACGGGAAGCAGCTTCCTCTCTTCGGCGTCGGCCCGGTCGCGAACGCGGAGGAGTCCCGTGACGCGGCCCCGTGCGTCGCCCACGACGAGCGTCTGCCCGGCGACGAGCGTCTCGAGAACCGTGATGGGCGTCCCGTCCGTGTTCACGACCGTCGTTTCGGTCGGGCCGGGCGCCCTCGGATCCTCGAGGGGGATGCTCAGGATCTTCCCGGAGGCCGTGCCCACGCACAGCGAGTTCCCGTTGTCGAGGAACGCGAGCGCCGTGACGGTCTCCTTGCCGAGAGCCGGGGAGAGGTCCATCGTGAAGACGTCTCCCGGCTCGGAGGACTCGATGCCGAAGAGAAGCGCGCCCGGAGCCGGAGAGGCGGCCACGGTCGAGGCGCCGGAGCTCTTCTCCGCGAACGCGATCCGCGTGAGGGCGCGCCCCGCCGGGTCGAGCACGAGGCCCGGGAGCGCCTTCACCTCGAAGTCGACCTTTCGCACACCGCCCTCGAAGGAAGATCGCCAGTTCGGCATCGCGACGACCGCGCTGCCGTCCGAGAGTCCGAGGGCCATGTCGCCCTTGATGGAACGCACCGCGGCCGTGACGGTGCGGCCTTCGACCCCGGGGACCCGGAGCTGCTTCACGGTCTTGCCGTCCGCGAGCGCGACGACCCGGAGGACTCCGTCGGGCATGAGAAAGCTGACGTCGTCGCGGTATTCGTCGGCGCTCGCGACGAGCGCTCCCGGAGGTGTCGCGAGCTCTCCGTGCGCTTTCGTCTTCGGCGCGATGAAGAGAGGAATCGCCTCCGAGACGATGAGCAGGAAGATGAGCACGAGGCTCCCGATCATGAAGAGACCGCCCGTCGAGATCGTCAGGCTCGCGAGGCGGTCTGCCGCCTTCGTCCAGAACCGCTGGGAGGATGTGGTCTGCGACATGACCGGGGATCCGTGTTACTTGGCGAGCTTTCCGGTCTCTTCGGCGACGGCGGTGGCGGGCAGCGGGAAGAACCCGTCCTTGACGACGATCTCCTGGCCCTCCTTCGAGAGCACGAAGGTGAAAAACTCCCTGACGAGCGGATCGAGGGGCTTGTTCGGGGCGCGGTTCGTATAGACGTACAGCGCGCGCGACAGAGGGTACTTGCGTGACAGGACGTTCTCGTACGACTCGCCGAAGTACTCGCCGCCCTCGTTCTCGGCGATCCTGACGGTCTTGACGCCGGACGTCGTGTAGCCGACGCCCGAATAGCCGATCGCGTACTTGTCCTCGGCGACGCCTTGAACGACCGACGATGAGCCCGGCTGCTCCTTCACGCTGTTGCGGTAGTCGCCCTTCGCGAGCGCATGCTCCTTGAAGTAGCCGTACGTGCCCGAGGCCAAATTGCGGCCGAAAAGGGAAATCGGCTTGTTCGCCCAGTCGCCCGTGAGGCCGAGGTCGCCCCACGTCTTCGCGTCCTTGCCGCCGCGTTTCCTGGTGGACGAGAAAACCGCGTCGATCTGCTTGAGCGTGAGCTTCTCGATCGGGTTGTCCTTGTTGACGTAAACCGCCAGGCCGTCGAGGGCAACGCGGACGGCAGTCGGCTTGTAGCCGTACTTCGCCTCGAACTTGTCCTTCTCGGCGCCCGACATCTCTCGCGACATCGGGCCTAGCTGAGCCGTGCCCTCCGTGAGCGCCGGGGGAGCCGTGGACGAGCCCTTGCCCTCGATCTGGATGTTGACGTTCGGGTAGGCCTTCTTGTACCCCTCCGCCCAGTACGTCATGAGGTTGTTGAGCGTGTCTGAGCCGATGGAATTCAGGTTTCCGGCAATGCCCGACGCCCGCTTGTAAGACGGAATCGCCGAGTCCACTTTCACGGTATCGGCGAAGAGCGCGCCCGAGACGACGAGCGCGAAAGCCGCGATCGCCGGCCTGCTCGAAATCGGTTTCATGTGACGTCCTCCTTCCAAGGTGTCTTCCCTGGTGGCGCGGAGTGTTGGCGGCCGAGGAGGTGTTTATGTGTGTTCGGTATTAAGTTGGTGTTAAGGGTCGCGAGAAACCGGTCTTTTACACGGGCTCCACACAAGTTAAGAAGGCCCTTAACCCCTCTCGTCGAGAGTCCCGTCCGTAAGGAGGACCTCGATGAAGAGATTTCTGAACGGGCTCGGAGCGCTCGCCCTCTCGGGTGCGGTCCTGCTCCTGGCTGCCCTCACTGGTGCCGTTCTTCTCGGATTCACGCTGCCCGCCGCCGCTCAGGGGCTCTGGTACAAGGAAGTCGCGAAGGAGGGACGGATATACGTGTTCAACACCGCCGTCGGCTTCGCTGCCTGGGAGAAGAGCGGGGAGATCGGCAACAAGGCGATCACGATGATTTCCCAGGGGCCGAACGGCGAGACGGTCGTCGCCGAGAACGAGGTCGCGATCGATCTCTACAACCTCAAGCACGACCGCCCCGGCTACAACCGTCCGGCTCCGAAACCGGCCGCGCCCTCGATTCCGACGACCTTGAAGGTCGGGGACGGCGAGCTGAAGTTCGGCCTCCTCGTGCAGACGTGGTACATCACGGACGATTCGACGGCGGGCACGGTGAATCGGCCGAGCGGCGGCGCCGCCCCGGTGCTCGGCAACACCGCGGGCTTCAACACGTTCCGCCTGCGCCGCTCCGAGATCAAGCTGAACGGCAGGATCACGCCGGCCTGGGGCTTCGAGGTCATGCTCGACCCCTCGAAGGCGATCAACCCGCAGACGGCCGGTACGGACGCGAAGATCCTGCAGGATCTCGCGGTCACCTACCTCGGCCTCAAGGGTCACGAGCTCTCCCTCGGACAGAAGAAGATCACGCTGACGGAAGAGGGCCTGCGCTCGTCGTCCGAGCTGGACTTCGCCGAGCGCTCCCAGGTCGTGCGAGCCGTTTCGGACCGCCGGGAGACGGGTTTCTTCTACAAGGGTGAGGTCGGCGAGCTCGTGACGTTCTGGTCCTCGATCACGAACGGCGTCGTCGCGAACCAGAACGACGATTCGAACGACTCGGTGAACTTCGCGGGCCGCCTCGACTTCAAGCCCATGCACGGGCTGCTCGTCGGTGTGTCGGGCCTGACGAGCGGCGGCGAGGGCCGCGACCACCTGGGCCGCACGCGCTGGGGAGTGCACGTGAAGTACGACGGCGGGCCGCTCGGGTTCCGCGCCGAGTTCGTTCGGGCGGAGGACGAGTCCGGCACCGCCGCGGCGAAGACGATGCTCGGTTCGCAAGGCTGGTACGCGACGGTGCTCTACTCCTTCACGCAGCAGTGGCAGCTCGGAGTACGGTACGACGAGTTCACGAAGAACACCGGCGTGGATCCCCTCAACAAGATAAAGACTTTCACGGGCGGTCTCCATTACCTCGTCAAGGGCAAGAACATGAACCTGAAGCTGAACTACCTGAACGTGAAGGAAGACAACCGCACCGTCACGCTCAACGGCGTAACGACGCCGGAGGACTCGTACAGCCAGTTCGTCGTCGCCGCCCAGGTCGCTTTCTGACGACACACCGCGGCGCGTCTCGCAAGCGCGCCGTCTTCCTCCAAAGCCCCCGGGGATCCGGGGGCT
>JAMQPJ010000581.1 GCA_023717585.1 Thermoanaerobaculia bacterium | reverse complement strand
CGATACCACGACGCGTGGCGCATCTTGAAGCCGACGAGGTCGCCCTCGATGCCCGTTTCGAGATCGTCGTCGGCCGAGAGGAAGTCGAGATACGCGACGCCGGCCACGAGCTCAGGCAGGACTTCGAGACCTTTCACGAGCTCGGACGTTCGCACGTAGTGGAGCGTGTCGGAGCAGACGACGAGGTCGAACGGGTCGTCGAAGCGCAGCTCGGAGAGCTGTCCCCACGAGCCCCGCCGCACGTGGCGCGAGCGGCCGAAGCGCCGCACGGCGTATTCGCTCGTGTCGAGGCCGAGGTAGCGCACCTTCGGACGCAGCGCGCGAAGCAGCGGAAACCACGCGCCTTCGCCGCAGCCCACGTCGAGCACCGAAACGACCCGCCGGCCGAGGAGATGCTCCGCGACGCCCACGGCCATCGCGGCTTTCCGCGCCACCTCCGCGCGGCGCACGAGGCGTTTCTTCGGGTCGCGATACCACTTCCGGAAGTACGCCTCGTCGTAGAGCTTTGCCTTCAGACGAGGCCTTCCTTGTTCCACCGCTCCCAGGCCGCCTGAGTCAGGGCCGAAAGCTCTTTGAAGAGCGGTGGATCCGGTGTCTTGAAATTGAAGCACGACTTTCCCTGCATGCGCTTTCTCAGCGCCGGGGAGATCAGTTTCGCGAGATCGGGGCACCTGTAGATCGGCATCAGGTGAAAGCTCACGTACGCCTTGCCGACACGCGTGCAGACGAACCAGAGCCCTTTAGGGTATTGCGGGTACTTCGCGTTCGGCGGCGCGAGCACGAGGAACTCGCCTGGCCCGTCTTTCGCCACCGTCATGCCCTTCTTCTTCGCGAAGGGGTCGAGGACCTTTCTGAGCGCCGCGTGAGTTGCGGCGAATTCGGGCGGAACGGGAGCGGGCTTTGCTTTCTTCATTCAAGCCTCCGTCGGAACGCAAGGTCCCGAGTCACGCCTTGACCATCACGAGGATCATCTTGAACGGCGTCGCGGCCCGCAGCGCATGGGGCTCGTTCGCGGGAAGGCGGAGGATCTCGCCGGCCGAGACGCGGTGTGGCGCGCCGGAGATCGTCACCTCGGCGGTCCCCTCGACCCCGAGCACGAGCGCGTCGAAAGGCGCGCTGTGCTCGCTGAGCGCCTCGCCCGCGTCGAACGCAAAGGCCGTCACCGTGCCGCCCGGCGCCTTGACGAGCGTGCGGCTCACGACGGCGCCGGGCTGCAGAACGACGAGGCTCGATTGCGGGACCGGAGACGGCGGGAGAGGAGGCGTGGAGGACATGATTTCTCCTTGCAATCCAGCGATCGCGGGCTGTCGGGGACGCAACTGGCGTTGTCGGGCGGCTCGCGATCATACGTAGCCGACGGCGGGAGAAAGAGGAATGGCGCTGCGCATGAACGAACCGCTCCCTCGCCCGACGCTTCGGCCCTGATCGTCGACGAGCTCCGCCTCGGCGATAAAGAGATTCCGGGATCGATTCACGACGCGTCCTTTCGCCGTCATGACGCCTGCCGTGACCGGCCGGGTGAGGTAGACGTTGTATGTGACCGTGAGGACGAACACGTCCGTGACGAGGGAGTTCACCGCGAAGAACGCGGCGTCGTCG
>JAMQPJ010000568.1 GCA_023717585.1 Thermoanaerobaculia bacterium | reverse complement strand
GACGCGTTGCCGACGATCGGGCACGCGTAGTACTTGAAGCAGGCCGGGCACGACGCGGTCTTCCCCGTCGCCGGGTTCACGATCACGTTGTCGACGAGCTGGTTCAGGAGGCAGACGTTGTTCGTCGCGATCGGTGTCTTGAAGACGATCGTGTTCAGCGCGATGTCGGAAACCGTGCCCTCGACGCGCTGCGAACCGCACGTCCCGCCCGTCATGAAGACCTGCATCGGGAACTGGAAGCCGTCGCCGAAGATCGAAACCCGTGTCGAGGCGTCGTTCGGACCGGTCCTCGGCGAAACCGAGTGGATGACCGGAGTGAGAACCGCCTGGGTATACGCGAAGCCGCTCACGACGCGCGCGCAGCGCTGAACCGGGCTGCCGAGGTCGGTCACGGTCACGTCGACGATTTCGGGCACGCTCGGGCTCGCGAGCGTGCGCCGCGGCGTCGAAACCACGATGGAAGTATTCGAGATGGAGACGATCGTCGCCGGCGTGCCGCCGAAATCCACGCGCATGAGCGAGGCGGTCGAGCCGAAACCGCTGCCGGTCAGGGTGACGGTCGTGCCGCCGTCGGGCGCGCCGCTGTTCGGCGTGAGGCTCGCGATGAAGAAGGCCGGATCCGTGTTGCAGGTCCCGCCGGACCCGTTGCCGCGGTACGTGAAGGCCTGGGCAAGCGTGGCGGACTGCTGCGAGACGAGGCCGATGTCCCGCGCCACGACGACGTCGCACGTCTCGGAGATGGCCGGATTCGCCAGCGTGTGCCGGGGTGTCGTCACGGTGATCGTCTGGTCCGTCTGCTGGACGATCTGCGCGGATGCGCCGCAGAACGTGACCTGCGTCGTGGCGATCGTCGTGCCGAAGTTTCGCCCGAGGATCTGGACGAGGTCACCGCCCGCGGGAGACCCCGCCGTCGGCGTGATCGACGCGATGGACATCCTCTGCGCGTCCGAAATGCAGGCGTAGGTGAACTGGATCACCGCCGCCGGCGAAGACACGCCGTTCACGACCACGACGACCGGTACCGACTCCGGGACCGCCGGGTTCTGCAGGGTCCGGGCCGGCGTCGTCACCTTGACCTGCGTGTTCGATCCCAGTGTGACCGACCCCTCTCTTCCCCCGAAAAAGACCCTGACGTTCGTGCCGTCGCCGAGGCGCACGCCGTTGATCGTGACGATGTCACCGCCCGCGCACGAGCCGTTCGTCGGCAGGAACGACGTGATGACGGGACCGGTTTCCGGGACGCCCTGGAACTGGAGGTCCTTTCGCGTGCGCGCGCAATCGTAGACCGCGGTCACCTGCGCGGTTCCGGAGTTCAGGGAAATTACGGACACGTCGGCGACTCCGCCGACGGTCGTCTTGGAGATCGTGTTGAGGCCGTTCTCGCCGAAGAAGCCGAGACTCGTGGAGTACTGCACGGACCCGCCGTCGGCGACGGGCACACCGGCCCTCGTGACCGTGGCGCGAACGATCGCGCCCCCACCGGCGAACGGGGTGTCCGTCGTGGCCGTCAGCGAGACGAGCGTCGTGCACGAACCGGGCGGGACGCCGCCGGGCGGGGTCGCCGCGCCGGGCGCGGTCGGCGTCTCACCGGCGCAGCCGCTCAGGAGAACGGCAAGCCCCGCGAGGAGCGCGGCGTTCGGAAACTGAAAACGTCGCATGGAAGTCACCTCGTCACTGGGCACGCTTCAGCTCAATTCGTCCAGCGATCGGACTGTAAATAAAGATCAGGTCGAAGGTCGCCACGTCGGACACGACGGGCTGACCGGACAGCGTGTGGCCGTACCAGGTCACCCTCCCGGCCTGGCGGATTTCAGCACGCCCTGTTTCCTTGTCGATCCCCCCGTTGAACGGGAAGAGCTGGTCGAGGGGCGGACGGATGAGGCTGTCTGCCGACATGTACGGGTAGTTCGTCAGGGTCGAGGATCCGTTCGGCGGCACGATCACGTTGCCTCCGAAGTCCTGGGAAGGCGAGGCCTTCGTCCCGCCGTCGAGGCGGCTCCAGACCACCGTGTACTTGTCGACCTGGACGTCGAGAAACTGGAGCGACGCGGGGCCCGGGACCTTGAGGCGGCTCGTGAGAATGGTCGTCGTGAACTGCACCGGAGCGTTCGAGGCCACGTTGATGGTGAGAGGCAGGAGCGTGAAATTGCCCACGAGAAACACCGGGGAAGCGCTGTCGCCCTGGACGTTCGTGGTGCAGCCGGGGAGCGTGACCAGGGAGAGAACCGCGGCGGCGAGCAGAAGGGAGAGGAGGAGTTTTTTCATGGTTCGTTCCTCAGCGGATGATCCGCGGCGTGATGAAGATCATCAGCTCGTCCGTGCTCTCGGTTTGCGTGCGGCTCCGGAACAGGTTTCCAAGAATCGGGATCTTCCACAGGCCCGGGATCATCGACTGGCCGTCGTTCGTCGTGATCTTGAAGATGCCGCCGATCACGGCCGTGCCGCCATCGCGCACCATCAGCCGGGTCTTGGCGTCGCGCGTCGTGAGCGGGATGTTCTGGCCTCCCGCGATGTTGATACCGACGGCCGGCTCGCGCTTCTGGATCGTGACGTCCATGATGACGGTGCCTTCGTTCGTGATCTGCGGGGTGACGTCCAGGCGAAGTGTCGCGTTGATGTAGAGGACCGAGGTCGTGTTGTTCACGGTCGTCTGCACGGGGATCTGGAACCCCGACTGGATCGACGCCAGCTCGCCGGTCTGTGTCTGAACCTTCGGAGTGGACACGACCTTGACGAGACCGCGGGACTCGGCCGCGCGAATGGCGGCGTCGAGCGAGAACGTGTTGAGCACGTCCGCGAGCCTCAGGCTCAGGACCTGCGGCGCGCCGCTGGGAAGCGAGACGTTCCCGGCGACCGATCCCGAGTTCGGGAACACGAGGCCGGTCGTGTTTCCGTGAGCGGCGTTGGACACACCGCTGAAGCCCCACACGATCCCGATCTCGTTCGAGAACGTGCGGTTCGCCTCGATGATCCGGGCCTCGATCATGACCTGCGGGCTCGCGATGTCGAGGTTCTTGATGAGGTCGAGGACGGTCGGGAGGTAATCCGGAAGCTCCTTGATGACGAGCGTGTTCGAGCGCGTGTCGATGAAGATGTCGCCGCGCGCCGACATGACCTTGCGCGCCGTGGCCGCCATCTCCTGGGCGTTTCCGTACGAGATCTTCTGGAGCACGGTCCGGAGCGGGCGGTTCTTGTCCTGCGCCTGGATGAACTGGAGCCGCGAGTTCTCCTCCTGAGTCAGCTTGCTCGTGGAGGCGATGCGCATGATGTTTCCCTCGAGCACGTAGCCGAGCTGGTTGATCTTGAGGATCAACTCGAGGGCCTGATCCCACGGAATGTCCTGCAGGCTCACAGTGACCGTTCCGCGGACGTCCGGGTCGAGCACGATGTTCAGCTGCGTCAGTTCGCTGAACCGCTGCAGCGTGTCCTTGATGTCCGCGTCCTTGAGGTTGAGCGTGATCGGCTCGCCCGTGTACTGCTTGTCCCCGGAGCCGAGCGTGCGGGCCTCGTACGGATTCGCGATTTCGCGGGGACGCGAGGAACCGTCCTGCTGGACGAGAAGGGCTTCGGCCGCCTCGATCAGAGCCTTGTCCTCGGCCGTGGGCGCCCTCCGGCGACGGGGCTCGACTGCGGCGGCGGCCTTGACGGGAGCGGCGGGTACCGGGGGCGGAGCCTTGACCTGGTGGAACTCGGGAGAAGCCTGCACGAGGCGCGGCGCGTCGGCCTGGGGGGCCGGGGGCGCGGCCGGGCTGGCGGCAACCGCGGGAGGCGGCGGAGGCGCGGACATCGTGGGGGCCGCGGGGGACGTCGTCACGTCCACCGCACGCCCTTCGCGCACGACGGGTTCCTTCGGCTCGTCGACCTCGTGCTTCTCGTAGGAGCCCGCTGCCGGTACCGGCGACGCGGCCGCGACCATCTCGGGCGCGGCTCGCACGAGCCCGGGTTTCGGCTCGGCGGGTTTCTCCGGTGAGACCTCGGCCGCTGCCGCTGAAGTCACGGGGGCCGGAGCCGGCAACGCGGCCGGTTCCGTGGCGTGGGCCTTCGCCACGATCGTCGCGGCGCTTTCGAACGACAGCGCGAGGCCTGATGTCGAGCTCTTCGCGGCGGGCTCTGCCGGAGAGGCGAGGTCGAAAACGACGCGCGTGACGGGCTCACTTCCGCCCTTGAACTGGGAAACACGAACGCGGTTCACGGCCGCATGCCGGACATCCTGCGACCTCCTCGTCGTCGCGAGGAGGACGCCCGGGAGATCCACGACGTAGCGCGGCGGATTCTCGAGCGCGAAGGTCTCGTATGCGAAGCTGCCGTTGCCCGCGAGCGTCGCGACGAGTTTGCCGTCGATCGTCTGCACGCCGACCGCCGACAGGCGCGTCGCGGCGTGGCCGAGGGCGGCGTGCCGGACGGGCACCGGCGCGGCGTCGGCCACCGCCGGGGGCTCCGCGGGCGCAACGGGCGACGGCACGTCCTCGACCTTCACGGGGGTCTCGACCGGGGCCGGTTCCGGAACTCGCGCCGGCTCCACGGAGGCCAGCGTCGTCGCGGCAGCGGGGGTCTCCGCGGCGGGCTTGGCCCTTCCGAGCGCGATCGCCATGGCCGGCGAACCGAAGTCGGACGTGATGGCGGGCTCGATCGGCGCGCGCCCGGTGAGCTCGAACTGGATGTGGGGCTTGCCCATCTCCGTGAACGACTTCATGTCGAGCCGCGACAGGATCACTCCGTCCGCGCGCGGGGGCTCGAGGCCCGGCGACATCACGGCGTTCGCGACATCGATGACGACCTTCGTCGAACCTTCGCGGTTGTAGAGGGTGGGTGCGAGAGGACCGTTACCGGTGAGGAGAAGCCGCGGCGTCTCTCCGTCGGTCAGGAGCGTGGCTCCTGTGAGCGTCGCGGGCGCCGCTCCGGTCGCGGACGGGTTTCCCGCGACGACCCGGTCGGTGCGCGACGCGCAGCCGCCGAACACGGGGACGATCAACGCGAGCGCCGCGAAACGGGACGCGACTCCCCTTCGGTTTCGCCGCATGCTTCCTCCCCCGGACGACACGAAATCTGCCGTGCCCTTCGAGTTCCTCGAGCCCATCAGCATCGTCGTCATGGACATCCCTTCGGTCACGACTTCTTCTGGAGCGTGAGCGCCTTGACCACTTCCCGGAACGGCTTCGGATTCGTCGGATCGTTCACGTTCTGCCGGAACGTCACTTCCGTCGCCGACACTTCGACGACCTCGCCGTCGAAGAGCGTGGTTCCCTTGCGGATCAGATGCGACTTGTTGTCCGGGCCCCGCATCATCGCGACCCAGCCCTGCTTGATCTTGATCGTGCCCTGCAGATCGAGCTCGTCCACCATGACCCCCGCCAGGCCCGGCGGGCGCACGCGATCCTTGTCGGAGGGGTTGCGCACGAGGAGCGAGCGGAAGGGATCGCGGCGGCCCCCGACTTCGTAGGTGTAGACGGAGGGAATGAAATCCTGCTCGGTCACCTTGCCCGGGGAAGCGGAGGGCTCGGCCGGGGCGGTGGCGGAAGGGGCTGCGGGGGCAGCCGAAGCCGCGGGAGGCGCCTGGGCGAACGAAGCCATGGGCGCGCACAGGGCCAGCACGGCGACGCAGACGAAAGTGGAAGCGAAAGTGGAGACGGAAGCGGCGAGCGGTCGGCGGACGCTCATCAGTCCACCGTTTCCTTCTTTTTAGCGGGACCGCCGGCAGGTTTCTTCGGCGCGGCGGCGGCGCTCGTCGCGGTCGCGTCGGTGTCCCCGAGGTAAATGAAGGTCTTCATCGTGAAATTCGCGCCCAGCGTGCGTCCGCCGGCCGCATCGGGATAGCCGATCATCACGAGATCCTCGATGTTGATGATTCGCGAGAACCGCGCCACCTTCTCGAAGAAGAGCGCGAGGTTATGGTAGGTCCCGTCGACCTGCAGGTCGATCGGCCACTCCGCGTAGAAGTCCTTGTTGATGTATTCCTTCGGAGCCCATTTCTTGAGAAAGAACTCTCCCTGCCCGGCCAGCGCCTGAATCTTCTTGATGAGCTCCTCGGCGTTGCGCTTGGTGGGCAGAATCTGAAGGAGGCGCTGCAGGTCGAGCTCGGTCCGGCGGACCTCCTCGCGCAACTGGGGCAGGCGGCGTTCGGCCGCGCGGCCCTGGTTGATCTTCTGGTTGAGCTGGTCGAGCTCGTTCTTCTTGTTTTCGAGCGTCTGCTTCATCTCGCCGAAGTTCGGGAGCTGGTAGTAGGCAGCGGCATAGAGCGCGATCGCGACCGCGAGGCCGATGCCGAGCCCGTAGTACCAGGGTTTCCCTTCGAGCTGCTTGAGGTCGAGCGACACCATGGCCATCCCCTACATCCCCGCCATGACCGCCGCCGGAGCGGCAGCGGTGGCGTTCGGGGGTCTCCCGGCTTCGGCCTTCTTCGGCGCTTCGTCCGGCTTCGGCGCTCCCGCGTCCGGCTGCGTTCGGTCGATGGCCGAGAAGCCGAAGTTCGTCTTGAAGCAGTAGAGCGACGAGCCCGAGGGGCCGCCGCACGCCGAAAACTCGACTTTGGGCTCCTGGAAAGAGGGCACCAGCTTGAGGTTGGCGACGAAATTCGCCACCGCCGGAGGGTTGAAGGCCTTCCCGTCGATCGAGATCGCGTTTCCGTGGTAGTCCATCCGCTCGATCCAGACGAGGTCCGGGAGCGCCTTGGAGACTTCGTCCATGAGGCGGACCGGGCCGCGCTGGTTCTGCTTGAGCTGGTTGATGAGGTCGACTTTCCGCTGGACGCGGGCCTTCTTCGCCTCGTAGTCCTTCACTTCCTTGAGCACGGCTTCGAGGCGCGCCACCTCGACCTGCGCGATCCGGATCTTCTCTTCCTGGGCCTTGATCTGCGAGCGAAGCACCCAGTAGTGAACGATCCCGATGAGAACGGCGAGGCCGATCGCACCGCCCATGAGCAGGGTGTTGAGGCGGCCGGCGCCGCCCAGGGCGGAGACGCCTTTCTTCTTGCGCTGCGGGCGGGCCTCGGAGAGGAGGTTGATGCGAATCATGCCGCTACTCCCCGATCTTCCGGACGCCGAGACCGACGGCGACCGCGAGCGAGGGCGACGCCTCGGAGAGCCACGCTGCGTCGACCGCGCGATCGTCGGTGAAGATGGACCGGAAGGGGTTGAGGACCTCGACGGGCAGGCCGAACTTGTCCTTCAAGACGTCTTCGAGATGGGCGGCCTTCGCGCCGCCACCCGAGATCATGATCGAGTCGACCCGGTCCGCCCCCGAGGTCGCCTGGAAGAAATCCAGCGTCTTCTGCAGCTCGGCGGCCGCGTCCTCGGCCACGCCCGTGAGAACCGGCTGGATCGTCTGGGCGGTCTGCCCCGCGACCGGTTCGCCTCTCTTCAGCGACTCGGCCTGCTCGAAATTGAGGGAATAGGCCTTCTGGAGCGCGTCCGTGAACTGGTTTCCGCCGAACGTGATGTCCCGCCAGAAGACCGTCTGCCCCTGCGCGAGGATGTTCACGTTCATGACGGAGGCTCCCACGTTCACGAGCGCCACCACGCGGCCCGGGTCGGCTCCGTAGTTCACCTCGTAGCAGTTCTGGAGCGCGAACGCGTCCACGTCGACGAGGGACGGGGTGCGCCCGGCCTGGGTGACGACGTTCTTGAAGTCGTCCACCTTTTCCTTCTTCGCGGCCACGAGGAGAACGCCCATCGTCTCGCCGACGGCACCGGGATCGAGCACGACGTAGTCGAGGTAGACGTCGTTGATGTCGAAGGGGACGTACTGCTCGGCTTCCCACCGGATGGACTCGGAAAGCTCCTCCTCCGGCATCGTCGGAAGCATGATCTTCTTGACGATGACGGAGTGGCCCGACACGGACACCGCCACGTTCTGGTTCTTCACGCCTGTGGACGCGAGAAGGCGCGAGATCGTCTCGACGACGAGTGAGGAGTCCATGATCGCGCCGTCGACGATTGCCTCGGGAGAGAGGATCTCCAGGCCCGCTTTGACGAGCTGGAACGTTCCCTCTTTGCCCTCCTTCAGCTCGACGAGCTTCACCGCCGACGAGCCGATGTCGAGGCCGACCAGGTTTTTCGCCTTTCGGAACAGCACGTTAGGGTTGCCCTCCCTCGACCCGGACCCTCGGGACCATGACGCGAAAAGGGATTAACTCGCCTTATTTTGTCGCCCCCCTCCGGAGTGTGTCAAGTCGTTAGCTCCGCACGATTTCCCTTGCTCCTGTGCAACATTGTTGGTATAAGCGCCCCACCGCGGAAGTGAGGATCAGGAGTGTAGCGGCGTAGCGGTGAAGCCACGTCCGCCTCTCGCGGAGCGGCCTCGGCGAAGGCCGCGCTCCTCCCGCTCCAAAAAACAGCACGGAAAATCGGCAATCCGGCACGCGCAGGCGCCGTCAGCCGGCTTCGGCATCCGTGTCGCGCAGCTTCCGCCGCACGTCCATCACGCCGGGCAGGGCCCGGAGGCCCACGAGCAGCCGTTCGAGGTGCCGCCTGTCCCGGGTCGTGACGCTGGCCTCGATGGAGGCGTTCCCGTCGTGGCTCGTGCGGGCCTCGATCGACCGGATGTTGGAGTTCGCGGCCGAAAGCACCTGCGTGATGCGCGCGAGCATTCCCTGCCGGTCCTCCGTGCGAATCTCGAGATCCACGGTCACCGTCGCGTCCTTTGCCGTCGCCCACTCGACCGGAATCTCGCGGCCCGGGTCGAACAGGAGCGCGCGGACGTTCGGGCAGGTCGTGGCGTGCACGGAGACGCCCCGGCCTCGCGTCACGTAGCCCACCACGTCGTCGCCCGGCACCGGCTGGCAGCACCTGGCGAGGGTCGCGAGGAGGTCGTTCTCCCCTTTGACGCGAATCCCGGTCGTGGCGCCGAACGGAAGCACGCGCCGGACCACGCTCGAGATCGCCGAGACCCGGGACGGGGCCTTGGTCACACCTTCGGGCGGGGCGGCCGTCTCCGGCAGCAGCTTCGCGACGAGGGCGCGCGGCGCGATCTTCCCGTATCCGACGTCGGCGATGAGGTCGTCCACCTTGGAGACGCCAAAATCGCCGAGCAGCGGATCGAAGGCTCTCGCCTCGAGGAGCTTCGCGAGGCTCTTCTTCCACTTCTTGAGCTCGCGCTCGAGAAGGCGCCGGCCGATCTCGACCGACTGGTCCTTCTCGGCCGTGTGGATGAACGCCCGGATCTTGTTGCGCGCCCGCGACGTCACCGCGAATGCGAGCCAGTCCCGGGAGGGGTGCGCGGAAGGCGCCGTGAGAATCTCGACGATGTCGCCGTTCTCGAGGGGAGACTTCAGCGGCACGAGGCGCCCGTTGACGCGCGCGCCCACGCAGTGGTGCCCGACGTCCGTGTGGACGCGGTACGCGAAGTCCACGGGCGTGGCTCCTCGCGGAAAAGCGTAGACCGCGCCCTTCGGGCTGAACGTGTAGACGTCGTCCGGGTAGAGGTCGATCCGGAGGGACGACAGGAACTCGCGCGGGTCGGACACGTCCTTCGTCGTCTCGAGGATCTGGCGGAGGACGCCGACGTGCACCTCGTGCCGCGTGTCCGTCCGCACGAGCTTCCCTTCCTTGTACTTCCAGTGGGCCGCGATTCCGTTCTCGGCGACGAGGTCCATGTCGCGCGTGCGGATCTGCACCTCGAAAGGGGGCGCTCCCTCGGGCACGAGCGTCGTGTGCAGCGACTGGTAGAAGTTGCGCTTCGGCATCGCGATGTAGTCCTTGATGCGGCCGGGCACGGGGCGCCAGGACTGATGGACGATCCCGAGCACCGTGTAGCAATCCGGCACGGCGTCCACGAGCACCCGGAACGCGAGCACGTCGTAGAGCTGTTCGAGCGGAATGGCCTGCCGGATGAGCTTCTGCCGGATCGACCAGTAGCGTTTCACCCGCCCCGTGATCTCCGCCTCGATGCCCATGGCCTTCGTCTTCGCGACGAGGTCGAGGCGGATCTTCTCGACGTTCGCGGCCGACGCCGCCATCCGCTCGTCCACCGCGGCGCGCAGGGCCGCGAACTCCTCCGGATGGAGGAAGCGGAACGAGAGGTCCTCGAGATCTCCCTTCATCTTGCCCATGCCCAGCCGGTTCGCGAGCGGCGCGTAGATCTCGAGCGTCTCGGCCGCCGTCGCGCGCTGCCTGGCCTCCGGCAGGTGCTCGAGGGTCTGCATGTTGTGGAGGCGGTCCGCGAGCTTGACGAGAATGACCCTGAGGTCGCCCGTCATCGCAAGGAGCATCTTGCGGAACGTCTCGGCCTGCTGGGCCTCCCTCGACGTGAAGGCGTACTTGCCGATCTTCGTGACACCGTCGACGAGGTGCGCGACGTCGGCGCCGAACAGCTCGCCGATGCGCTCCTTCGAGACAGAGCCGTCCTCCAGGACGTCGTGGAGGAGACCCGCGGCGATCGACGCATCGTCGAGCTTCATCTCGGCGAGCGTCATGGCGACCGCGAGCGGGTGGACGAGGTATGGCTCGCCGGAGGACCGGAGCTGGTTGCGGTGCTCGTGGGCCGAAACGACGTAGGCGCGGCGCAGCAGGTCCTCGTCCACGGCGGGGGAGTAGGACTCGACCTTCTCGAGGATGTCCTCGAAGCGCAGCACGGGCCCATTATCGCGGCACACGGGTTTTTCCGGTTAATCTCCGCGCCACCGAAGGAGCCCCGATGGACCTCTTGAAGCAGCTCGTGGACATCTTCCTGCACCTCGACCGGCACCTGGCCGATGTGACACGGGACTACGGGACCTTCACGAACGTCATCCTCTTCGCCATTGTCTTCTGCGAGACCGGCCTCGTCGTGACGCCGTTCCTGCCGGGCGACTCCCTGCTCTTCGCGGCCGGCGCGCTCGCGGCGCTGGGTTCGCTGAACCTCTGGGTGCTGTTTCTGTCGCTCTCGCTCGCCGCGATCCTCGGCGACACCGTCAACTACTGGATCGGAAAGAAGATCGGGCCGCGCGCCTTCGACGGGACCGTCAGGTTCCTCAAGCAGGAGCACCTCAGGAAGACCGAAGCCTTCTACGAGAGACACGGGAAGAAGACGATCATCCTCGCGCGGTTCGTCCCGATCGTTCGCACGTTCGCGCCGTTCGTCGCGGGCGTCGGCTCGATGACGTACGGGACGTTCATCGCCTACAACGTGATCGGCGGCGTCGCCTGGGTCGCGATCTGCGTCTTCGCCGGCTACTTCTTCGGCAACATCCCGGTCGTCAAGAAGAACTTCTCGCTGGTCATCCTGGCGATCGTGCTCCTTTCGACCGTGCCGATCGCATTGGAATGGTGGAGGTCGCGGCGGGAGAAACGCGTGAAGAACGGCTCGGCCGCGGCCTGACGGCGCCGGGTCTCAGAGATCGACGGCGGCGGGGACCTTCCTCTCCTTCAGCAGCTCGACGCCTTCCGAGCGCGCGACGTAGGTCGCGATCGTCAGGTCGCCTGTGACGTTCAGGACCGTCCGGCACATGTCGAGGATCCGGTCAACGCCGAGGATGATCGCGATCAGCGCGGGATTGACCCCGATGGTGGCGAGGACGACGACGATGAAGGGGATCGAGCCCGAGGGCACGCCGGCGGTTCCGATCCCGCCGAGGATCGCGAGGTAGACCACCATGAGCTGTTTGCCCAGGGATAGGTCGACCCCCGCGAGCTGGGCGAGGAAAAGGACCGTGACGCCTTCGTAGAGCGCCGTCCCGTTCTGGTTCGCGGTCGCCCCTACCGTCAGGACGAAGGAGTTGATCTCCCGGGGGACGCCGAGGTTCTCCTCGGAGACGCGAAGGGCGGTCGGAAGGGTCGCGTTCGAGGACGAGGTCGAGAAGGCCGTCACCATGACCGTCTTGATGCGCCGGAAGAAG